>DASQXY010000234.1:0-29940 GCA_035639455.1 Chthoniobacterales bacterium
GGTACCACCAAGTGGCATCCGGCAGGAGGTGGATTGCCGCCAGTTGCTGTGTATGGCTTAACCATTGATGTCAACGCCAGAGTGCTTTACGCAGCCACCCATGGCCGCGGCGCCTGGCGACTGAGCCTGCCGTAAACCTGCTTTTGGTTAGATGGGCGGGGTAGGCAATCTATCCCGCCCATTTTTTCGCCCGCGCCTTCGGACGTGGCTTGACAAAAGGCAGCCCGGGCAGTTCACTAGGGTCTGGCAACTCTTCCGCGCCAGGGATTCTCTTCCTTAGCTGCAGCGAATCTGTCCATGCGCGGACGCGAGCCAGGTTCGGAAATTACTTCAATTCGTTAGGGAAGTTGTCTTAACCCCGCAGCTTTATGGCCGGACACAGTAAATGGTCTAAGGTCAAGCGCTTTAAAGGAGCGATTGACGCAAAGCGCGGCCGCATTTTCAGCAAGCTATCGAAAGAAATCACGATCGCGGCGAAAACAGGCGGAGGCGATCCTGATGCCAATCCACGGCTGCGCAGTGCGATTCAAGCGGCGCGAGCGCAAAGCATGCCCGGTGATAGCATCGAGCGCGCAATCAAGCGCGGCACCGGCGACGCGAGCGATGGCGCTCAGTTGGAAGAAATCACATACGAAGGATACGCGCCCGGCGGGGTCGCGATTATCGTCGAGGCAGCGACCGACAATAAAAACCGCACCGCGGCCGAGATCCGCAGCCTCTTTACAAAGCACGACGGCAATCTGGGTTCTTCGGGAAGCGTCTCGTACATGTTTCACAAGAAGGGGCAAATCACCGTTCCGCGCGATTCGATCAATGAGGACCGATTGTTTGAGCTCGCGCTCGAGGCGGGAGCCGAAGAGTTGACAACTGAGCAGGATCAGTATGTTATTATGACTTCTCACGATCAGCTCTACGCTGTGGCTGAGGCGCTAAAACGAGCGCGCGTGGCGACCAATGGGCAAAAGTTTACGTTTATTCCTGATACGACTGTTCAGGTCGCCGATGAAAACGTGCTTCGCCAGGTGCTGCGATTGTGCGATGCCTTGGAGGACGATGACGACGTACAAAACGTCTACTCCAATCTAGACATTCCCGAGGAGGTGCTGGCCAAGTTGCCAGCTTGAGAATTTAGAATCCGCAGAGAATTCCGGTTCCGCGTTGCCGAAACAGGCTAGGAACCCCATTCTGAACATGAACGAAGAAAACGAGAACCCACCACCGGTGGAGACTGAAGCGGCCGCGCCTGAGCAACGCCGTTTTCGGCCACACCGCCGTCGTCCCCGCCGCCGCTATTACGATCGCGGCGACCGATTCGGCAACGAAAACTCCAACGACCCGCAGAACAATTCGCCAGGGGCGCTGAGCGGAGGGGAATCTGTCGAAACGCTAGATCGATCCGCCGAAGGACGAATTCGCGGTGAACAATCAACCGAATCCGCGGTTGAAAATGGCGAACCGGTCCAAGCCGAACCCGAATTCGGCGAAGGCATCGTTGAGATTTCCGGAAAAGGTTTCGGTTTTCTGCGCGATCCAAAGCGCAATTTCGTGCAGACGCCGCAAGACATTTTTGTTACGCCCGACATCGTGCGGCGTTTTGGCCTGCGCGATGGCATGTGGATTTACGGTGAAACTCGACGCGGCAGTCGGGGTCCGCAATTGACCAAGCTGCTCACCATCAACGCCGAGGAGCCAGCCAATTATCAGGGCCTGAAACCGTTTGAAGAACTGACCACGATTAACCCGAACAAACGCATCAGGCTCGAGACTGTGCCCGATCGTTACACGACGCGCATCATGGATTTGATGACGCCGCTCGGGATGGGACAACGCGGCCTAATTGTGGCACCGCCGCGCACCGGCAAGACGACATTGCTGCATCACATCGCCGATGCAGTGACCAAGAATCACAAGGACATGCACGTCATCATTCTGCTGGTGGACGAACGGCCAGAGGAAGTAACCGATTTCCGGCGTTCGCATCCGACTGCGGAACTGATGGCTAGCTCCAATGACAGCGATATCAAAAGCCACACGCGCATCGCGCAGCTCGCGATCGAACGCGCCAAGCGGCTGGTCGAAGCTGGCAAGAACGTATTTATCCTGCTCGACTCCATCACGCGAACGGCGCGCGCCTTCAATAATGCCATGGCCGGAGGCGGCCGCACGATGAGCGGCGGCATCGACGCGCGGGCAATGGAAATCCCGCGGAAGATCTTCGCGGCCGCTCGTAACACGGAAGAGGCCGGCTCACTCACCATTGTCGCCACGGCATTGATCGAGACCGGCAGCCGCATGGACGAACTAATTTTTCAAGAGTTCAAGGGCACCGGAAACATGGAAATGGTGCTCGATCGCAAGATCAGCGATCAACGCATTTATCCCGCAGTCGATATTTTTCTCTCCGGCACCCGGCGCGAAGAGCTGCTCCTGGAGCCGTGGGAGCTGGAGAAAATCAATCTCATTCGCCGCGGTCTCGCCGGTCACAAGCCGGAAGAAGCCATTCAGCGTCTGCTCATGTTCGTGAAGAAATTCCCGACCAACAAGCAGATGCTGAAAGAGATTCCGGGTTGATTGCTGGAGCGGCGGTCTTCTGACCCCAAGTCATCGCGCGTGCCAGTTGACGTAGAACACGGCGGTGGCAGACCGCGGCTACAGGAGGTCGAGTGGGAAGTTCTCCCGCCCGAGGAAAAGCAGAAGCGCGCTCAGCTCGAACCGATTTTCCGCTGGGTCGCGCTGATCATGGATGAGCTGTTACGGGTGCCGGGGACGAGATTTCGCTTCGGTCTTGACCCGCTGATCGGATTATTGCCGGGGTTGGGCGACACAGCCTCTGCGTTCATCTCGGCTCTGACGTTGATCCAAGCGGCGCGCCTCGGAGTTCCGAAAATTCTTCTCGCGCGCATGTCGCTCAATATCCTGATCAACGAGATCATCGGCATTATTCCGGGAATCGGTGATGCGTTCTCGTTCTGGTTCAAATCAAACACGCGCAACTACAACTTGCTTCAGCAGCACATGATTGCGCCGCAAAAATCGCGTAAGAGCGATTGGGTTTTCGTCGCCGCGGTGCTCGGCTTGGTGTTCGTGATCGTTTGCGCCGGCCTCCTGGTGAGCGTGCTCGTTTTCAACGAGCTACTCAAGGTGCTCAGCCGGACCTGATTCGTTGTTCATACAGCGCGTGAATCGTTTCGCGTGCGCCGTGATATTGTTCTGTGAATGCCGCGAGCGTCTCCGCGCCCATGCGCCGGGCGAAGCGCTGCTGTTCGCTCGCAATGGCCGGGAGCATCGCGACTGGTCTGTTGTCGTAGCGTCGCAGCACCGATTCACACCGCCGGAGAAATCCGTAACTCTGCTTCAGTGTCACCACTTCTGATGGACTGAGAAACTTGGCTTCGCCCAACCGATCGACTGCGCGCGTCCAACTGGGCTCCCAAACCGCGCCGCGCATTTGCAACGCTTGCACGAGAAACTCGGCCTCAATTGTGCCGCCGATGCCAGTTTTAAGGTCGAGGAACTCGGACCCGCTGCCCCGCTCGCGCCGAATCCGCTCGCGCATCTTGTCGACCTTAAAGAAAAGATCGACGTCTTGGCCGGCGTCGAGCCAAACGCCTTGTGCAATTTCGATAAACTTGTTCGCTAGGGAGCCAGTGATCGGCCGCGCCCGTGTCAGCGCCTGCCACTCCCACATCTGCGCTCGGCCGTTGTAGTATTGATGGTACGTTTCGAGCGAACACGTGAGCGGGCCCTTTTCGCCCTCAGGGCGTAACCGCGCATCCAGGCGTGGCAAATTTCCCGCCGCACTCGGCTGTGCCAGTGCGGACACCAACTTCTGTGCCTGGCGGTCCTCCTTGCCCACAAAAAGCACATCCAAGTCCGCGCCATAGCTGAGTTCTCGCCCGCCAAATTTTCCCATTGCCACGATCGTCAGCTCGTCGCCGCCCAATATTTTGTTGATCGCGATCAAGCAAGCTTCGGCCAGTGCGGTTTGGTCTCGGAAAAGTGTCGCGAGATCAGCGATCCCCGCGATGTCGCGCATCAAGATGCGCAACCACTGTGTGTGTTGGTACTCGCGAACCGCATCGATCCGGTCTTTTGCAGGCGCGATGGACTTCAGCCGTTCGAGGTGTAAACCGGTGTCGATCGACTGAGCGAAGTTTGGATCGCGAGTGATTTCTTCCAGCAACTGTGGACGGTGTACGAGCAAATCCGCGGCGAAGCGGCTGCTGTCGAGCGTGTTCACGAGCAATTCGAGCAGATTCGGGTTTGCGACCAGCAGCTCAAAAAGCAAACTGCGCATGCCGTGCGCTTCGACGAACCGGACAAACTGCGTCAGCGCCGCGTCCGGATCAGCGGTTTTCGCCAGCTGCGCAATCAGGAGTGGTTGAAGTCGGCGCGCAGACTGCCGCCGCCGCTTTGAGGTGTGCGCCGTACCTGCACCCTGTATGAGGTCGGCCATCGCGCGCTCAACGATCGCGCGATCAGAAAAAATATCGGCGTCGAGAGCGCCGGTTTCCTGGCTGGGCGGTGCTTCCGCAATCACTTTCCGAAAAAGCGAACGCACCACCGCCATCTCCCGATCGAGCGCAATCTGGAACTTGTCGGCTGATTCGAAGTCAAGACTTCGTGCCAATCGGCGCAGGCGTTCTGGGTCTGCGGGAATGGTGTGCGTCCGTTCTTCGGCTTCGATTTGCAAGCGGTGTTCAACACGCCGGAGGAATCGATAGGCCCGATCAAGATCGCCAATTTCGTTGTGCGGGAGCAGTTCCAAGTGGGTGAGGGCGCGTAGTGCTTTCAATGTGTTTGGCTCTTGCAAAAACGTGTAGCGGCTGCCATGCACAAACTGCAGCGTCTGGACGATGAACTCGATTTCACGAATGCCGCCGCGGCCGAGCTTTACGTTGCGCCCCAATTTGCGCTCACCAACTACATCACGTTCGATCCGGTGTTTTATGCCGGCGATCTCTTCGAGCAGATCGGGCGTTGCGCTCTTTGGATAAATGAATGGCTGGAGCTGCCGTAGAAAGTCGTAACCGAGCTCGCGACTACCCGCAACGTGGCGCGACTTAATCAGCGCGAGACGTTCCCACGTTTCGCCGAATCCTCCGTAGTAATGTTCCATGCTGTCGATCGAGCGGGCGAGCGGCCCAGCCGCACCCTCCGGGCGCAGCCTGACATCTACGCGCAGAAGCGGACCGTCCGGGTGCGGTTTCGAAAATGTCTCGAGAATCTGTTCGGCAAGTTCATTGAAGAACTCGTGGTATGAACGTGCGGGCCCGAGTTCACCGTCCTCGCTGTAAACGAACAGGAGATCGACGTCCGAACTGTGGTTGAGTTCGCGACCACCGAGTTTCCCAAGCGCTAGAATTGCGAACTCCGCCTGCGGCGAGCCGTGGTCCTCCCGCAAGATCGCGTTGCAATGCTCGTAGACGCGCCGGATACAAATCTCTGCGACTTGCGAGAGCTCGGCTGTTGTTTCCTCGAGCCCCGCAGCATTTGCGACTTCACGTGCAGCGATTCGCACCATCTCACGCGCTTTCCATTGCCGGAGCGCTCGAAAATCAGCGGCCGTGATATCCGGAGCGATTACGTGCAGGGCTTCAGCCATTTCGGCATAGCTACGTTGGGCGCCGCAGATCTTTGGATCTGCAAGCCAGAGAAGAATTGTCGCGTCCCGAACCAATCGCGCGCCGCAGATGCTCGACGCAGCCAAGAGATATAGGAGGGCGGCTTCGCCGAGTGGAAAGCGCTCGATCACGGCCCTGAGCGGCGCCGCCCCAGCCGGCCAGGCATCATTCAGCCGGCGCAGGGTGGCTTCGACTTGTCCTGGGTGAAAAGTCGCAGCCGCCTTCTGCTCGATCCAATCATGAAGGGGCTCCATTTCGCGCAACATGCTGCCGGTTTTGCGCAAAGACCAGCTCGGCCGGTCTTCCGGTGCGCGGACGTGTTTGCGTCGTTACAGCGGCGGATGGGTGACCGTGCTCCAGATCACGTACCGCGCTGCTTCTCGAGCAGTTTGGCGCGAGCGCGAATTAATTCGTCACGTTCGCGGCGGCTAAGTTTGTCGATCCCGCTACGGCCAATTTTCTCCAGGAGCGGATCAATTTCCTGAGCGATCAGCTCCTCCACGCTCATTCGCTCGTACCGTCGCGCTTGCTCGCGCCGACGCTGCAAAAGCCGCTGAAGAAATGGAGGCCGCCCAAACCCGAGCATGTGCGCATAGACCCACCCGACACCACACCCGCCGAGCCACGCACTATGCGTGAGCGTGCCGGCGCGAAACACGCACGCGAATACCAGCGCGAGCACAGTCGTCGCGCACGCCAAATGTTTCGCTTTTAAAGGCGGCGGGCGAAAAAGTGACCAGCTTGGAAGCAGTTCGAGCTCCGGCAGCGCGACCGCATACGCGACAATGAGTGCCGCAACCCCGCCGGAACTCGCCAGCAATACGGAGTCCGCTGGCATTAAAAACAGGTGGCCAAGCTCTCCGCCAAATGTGCCGGCGAAATAAAGGTAAAAGAAATGGCGGGGCCCAAAAATCGATTCCAAGTCCCGCCCGAGCAGGTAGAGTAAAACGATGTTGGCCGCGAAGTGCCATGGACCGCCGTGCAGAAACATAGCGGTGATAAATTCCCACGAGTATGCGTCCGCGACACCGCGATTGCTGATCGCGAGGTAATTGTGAACGAAGCCGGGCTGACAAAGATCGACAACTAGCTGGCTCACGAAAACGAGCGCATTTATGGCAATGAGAACCGGCAGGACAAATTGCCGGCGCTCTCTTAGAGGACGGGCGTAAAAAGAACGCTTTCGCCGCGATAGCCGCACGATTCGAGGCTATCGCAAAGGAGAAAAGTTGTCGACGGTTTAGCGCGGCGGCGGCGGAGCAAGGACGCGGAGATACTTTTCGCGCGTCTCGAACTCCACTGGGCAGGTGCCGACAAGTTCGCCGTCTAACTCGACGGGCACGTCCTGGTCGCTTGTGATACGTAGCCGCTGTGTCTGGAAATATTCCACTTCCGGCAGGCGGATGTCAGAACTGAAAAAGACGTCCTGCAGGTATTTGATGATCTCGAGGTAGCCGAGTCGCTTGAAAGCGACAACATCGAGCAGCCCATCATCGAGAAGGGCATGTTTAAAAAACGGGAATGGGCCGCCGTAATGCCGCCCATTTCCGATTAGCACGAATGAACTTTCGTTAATCGGCGCGTTTTCCGCTTCGATGTAGAGGCGCGGGGGTGTGCGAGCAGCAATTTGCGCAGCTGCGATGAGATAGCTCAGTGGGCCAAAGCTTCGTTTGAAAGCAAGGCTAGTCTCTTTCACCACCTGCGCGTCGAGGCCAACGCCGGCGAGTTGCACGAAATGTTTTCCGTTAGCGGTGGGAAGATCGACAGTGCGCGTGTGATCTCCGCAGATAATTTCCCAGCAGAGTTGCAAGTCGTGCACTGGCAACCCGAGTTCCGTCGCGAAAACGTTCACCGTCCCGATCGGCAACAGACCAAGCACCGCTGAACTATCGGCTAAACCGTTGACGACTTCGTTAATCGTGCCGTCTCCGCCCGCGGCTACGATTTTCTCGAAACCTTCACCCACAGCACGCCGCGTTAACACCTCCGCTTCGCCGGGCCGCCCCGTCGTGGTTACCAGACAGTCGCGCGCAATGGCCTCCACCTGCGGCCGCAAGCGCAGAGCGCGTTCGCTGTGCGCGGCCGGGTTCAGAATGACGATGATTTTGTTCACGGCAAACCTCAAGCCGGCGCTTTGATGTTCGCTTCGAGCTTGTAACGTCTCAGGGTGGCAAATATTCGCCGGCTCGTGTTGTTTGGCCTCGGAGCAATTATCGCGCTCGCGGCCGCCTTGTTGATTGCGCTCAACTTGTATGTGCAATCGGAAGGTGCACAAGCCTGGATCGAGCAAGAGCTAAGCGCGCGCATCGGGACGCGCCTGCACATCCGCGGCACCAGCATCACGCCATGGGGTGGGCTCACGCTCACCGGGGTCACGGTCCCGCAAAACTCCACAGTGACGACAGTGGATTTCTTACAGGCAAAAAGCTTTCACCTCTACCTAAGGTTGATTCCGCTGTTTTCGCACCGGTTGGTGATCGCGAAACTAGCGTTGATCGAGCCGACTGTCGTCTGGCCGCAGAACGCAGAGGGAAAATGGCGATTGCCCTCCGCTGCGCCGGAATCGGTGACCACACCGCCAGCACAGATACCGAGCACTGCGTCCTCGGTTGCGCCTATCAACACGCCGCCCCCGCAGCAAACAGCTGTCGCGCCAGCAGGCAAACCGCCGCGAGTGAAACCGGCGCTTTCTGTCGAGATTCGCGGCCTCAAAATCAGCGGCGGCAACTTTCAATTTCTCGACCGCAGCGGTCTTCCACTCGCGGCATTTGAAAACCTCAAGTTCAGCTCGACGATGCGCGATGCGCACACGTTGCGAGGAAACGCGAAGGTTGGGAAGATTTCCCTGCGTAACCGGTTTTTCGTTACCGCCTTTCACTCGCCTGTGCGGTATGAGCAGAACGTGCTCGAGTTGCCGAAAATTTCCGGCCAAACCGGAGGCGGCAATCTGAGTGGCCAGTTCAAAGTTGATACGCAGAGCGGCGGCTCGCCGTTCAATATCAGCATCACTTTGCGGAACGCTCACGCGGATCAAATCCTGGGGGAGGCTGGCGGCAACAAGACCCTATTGCAGGGCATGCTGGACGCGACGTTTAACTCTGCCGGCGAGACTGCCGACCCCAGCGCTCTCACCGGTGAGGGGCAGATTTCATTGCGCAATGGCCAATTGCAACAATACAGTCTGCTCGTTGCGGTCGGGCAGGTTCTACAGATTGACGAACTGAGTCACCTGCACCTCAATGAGGCGGAGGCGAAATACCATCTCGGTCCCGGAATCATCAACATAGACGAGCTAGTCCTCCGCTCGCCGAACCTGAGACTTTCCGCGACTGGGACGCTTGGGTTCGATGGCAAGATGCGGCTGGATTCACAACTTGCGATTACTGATCAGATTCGGGCCCGTCTGTTCAAACCGCTTCGCGACAATTTCCAACCGACCGCCGAGGCTGGGTACTCGGCCATTAACTTCAACGTCGGAGGAACAATCGAGCGACCGAGCACGAACTTGCTCGACCGACTAGTCGGACGCGATCTCAAAGATTTCATGCGGGGACTGTTCGGCGGCAAAAAGTCGAAACGAGCGAAGCCGACGCAGGACGTGCTGCCCGAAACGGCAGCGCCTGGTGGTCCGGGCGCAGCGACCGAGCTTACCTCGCCTGCGGCAACCCCGACGCCAAGTCCATGAGAGTCGTCGCCGGTTCTGCCGGCGGAATTCAGCTTGCCGTTCCAAAACGCGGTGTGCGACCAACAATGGATCGCGTTAAAGCGGCGATTTTCTCCAGCTTGGCGGATCGAATTCCAGGCGCGCGCGTCCTCGATCTTTTCGCCGGCACCGGCGCATTGGGCATCGAAGCGCTGAGCCGCGGCGCCGCGTCCGTCCTTTTCGTCGATCAAGATCGGCAATCAATTCTCGCGATCGAAAAAAATCTGGCCAAAACGAAGCTCGACGGATGCGTGCGACAGCAGGAAGTCTTCCGGTTTCTGGAACAGGCGGGTGCGAGAGAGAAGTTCGACATCATCTTCGCCGATCCGCCGTACGAGAGAACAGGCAGCGGCGAATCATTCACCGAGAAGCTTCTTTCAAATGACCAGCTCAGCCAGCTGCTCGAAGCCGGTGGCGTTTTCGTTTTGGAAAAGAGACCCGATGAAGACGTCCCTGATATGAAAGAATGGAAGGTGCTCCGCGCCAGAATCTACGGAGCAACGAAAGTCCTGTTTCTGCAGAAATGATCCGGCTCCTTTACAATCTGCTCTGGCCACTCGGCCTGATTTTGTTTCTGCCAGGTTACATGGTGAAAATGTTCCGACGCGGTGGTTACCGCGCGAACTTCGGCCAGCGCCTCGGAATCTACCATGTCGATGTGTGCAAGCGCTTGAGAAATCAGGAGGCCATCTGGGTGCATGCGGTCAGCGTCGGCGAGGTTGGCATCGCATTGAAGGTGATTACGGCCATTCACGATCTCGACGCGAACGCCGCATTTGTCCTCACAACTACCACCACAACCGCCTACGCAGTCGCAACGAAGAACGCGCCGGCCTCGGTAGAGGTGCTTTACGCGCCGCTCGATTTCTGGCCGATTATGCGCCGCGCGTTCAAAACCATTCGGCCGCGGAAGCTCGTGCTTGTAGAAGCCGAAGTTTGGCCGAACCTCGTGGCCGAAGCGCACGCGCGTCGCATCCCAGTCGCGCTTGTCAACGCGCGTTTGTCATCGCGCTCTGAAAAACGTTTTCGGCGATTTGCCTGGTTCGTTAGGTCGACCTTTCGTCTGCTCGATCTTGTCTTGCTTCCTGAGCAGGCCGATGTGCAACGCTGGCACGCTCTCGGCGTTCAGCGGGAGCGCATACATCCGGTCGGCAGCGTGAAATACGATCCACAGAATGTACCCATCGATCAAACCGTCCCGCAGACGGTTTTGCGTCAGCTTAAGATCGATAATCGCCCGGTCCTGCTCGGCGGCAGCACGCATCCCGGAGAAGAAGAGGTGCTGGCTCACGTGTTTCGGGCTTTGCGCCGCGATTTTCCCGAATTGCTGTTGATTATCGCGCCGCGGCACGCGGAGCGCGCGCGTGCAGTGGGGCGGCTGCTTGAGCAAATGGACCTGCGCGTCACGTTGCGTTCGTGCGCGAGCGGTAAGGAACGTGGGCTCGATTGCCTCGTGCTCGATTCTACGGGTGAGCTTCGCAACTGGTATGCCGTTGCCACCGTGGTTTTCATCGGAAAAAGTTTACTCGTCCATGGCGGCCAAAATCCGGCCGAGGCAATTGTTGCTCGGAAGCCAGTCGTGTTCGGACCTCACATGGAAAACTTTGCGAACTTCGCGCGTGCTTTGGTTGACCGTGCCGGTGCTATCCAGATTCGCTCCGCTGACGAATTGCGCCGCGCCGTTGTCGATCTGTTGCAACATCGCGCCGCGCGCGAGCGACTCATTACAAACGCCAGCGCGGTGCTCTCCGCACACGCGGGCGCGACCGTGCGCACAGCGAAATTGATTAGTGTTTTACAGTTGGCGGAAAATCACAGCACGAGCAGGAACGCTGGCCAATTTGCCTTGCACGGCTAAGGCTCGATTCCGATATTGCCATCCCTTCGACCCTATCGTCTAGAGGCCTAGGACATCGCCCTTTCACGGCGGTAACACGGGTTCGAATCCCGTTAGGGTCGCTCTGCTCAGCTTCGACCCAAAGCCGTGGAACCACGCCGGCTTCGATATTTTGGTGCATTGCTTCCAGCTCAGAGGTAATTAAATTTAGGCCGGTATGGGCTCGCGACGCTACGTCTCGAACAAGAATGAGACCGTCCGCATGTTTAAAAGCGATGCCATGGAATTTCTCTCGCATGTGCATCCGGTGACCCCGCTTGTGCTCTACTTGCCCTTGGTCGCTTACATGCTCTACGCCGCGATCTGGAAAAGCCGATTGTCGATCTTAGCGCTGGCGGCGCTGTTCGTCCTCGGGCTGCTCGTCTGGACGCTGCTCGAGTACATCATTCACCGCTGGGTATTTCATTATGAGCCAAGGACGAAGCTCGGAAAAAAGCTGCACTTTGTTGTTCACGGCGTTCACCACGATTACCCAAATGACGCGCGCCGATTGGTCATGCCGCCGGCCGTCAGCATTCCACTGGCGATTATCTTCTGGTTGTTATTCGCCGCCACGCTTGGTCGGTTTGCGCCGGCTGTCTCGGCCGGGTTCGGCTTTGGGTATGTTTGCTACGATTCGATCCATTATGCGATTCACCATTTCCCGCTGAAACGCGGCATATGCCTGTGGCTGAAGCAGTATCATTTGCGGCACCATTACCATGACGATCACGCCGGGTTCGGCGTCAGTTCCCCGCTCTGGGATTACGTCTTTCGCACCACGCGAAAATAGGGGATTTAACCCCGCTCCCTAGGCGAATCGGGGTTTAATTAAGCTCTTGTCGGCGATTTTTTCGGCGATACAATTGCAGCCCCGAAACGCAACGTTCTTCGCGTGTAAGCCGAGAGTTTGCGCGCAAGCACGACGTAAGGAAAGAGATTTAGATGAGCGGCCATTCGAAGGGGCAACTGTCGAATCCGGAGTTTGATGCCAGGTTGAGTCTCGCTGACTTCGTCGTGGGCGACAGTGACGATCCGCTCGTGCCGCCGGCCGCGTTTACGGAGTGGCGACGCGCCGGCGCTTGGGAAGCAAGTCTGTATGAACCCGAGCTGCTTGCTCCCGCTGTTGCGCGAACGACAATTCACTACGACGGCAAAGCGCGCCCGGTCATTAATCTCTGCTCCTATAACTACCTCGGTCTCGCTAACCGGCCGGAGATCATTGCCGCCGCGCGTGAGGCGCTTGCGAAATACGGAATGGGTGCCTGCGGTTCGCCCCTGCTTTCCGGAATGACCGACTTACATCGCGAGCTCGAGCGGCGTGTCGCTGATTTCCTCGGTCGTGAAGACGCAATGCTGTTCAATAGTGGCTTTGGCGGAGCACTCGGCTCGCTCTCCGGTTTGTTGCGCAAAACCGACCTTGCGCTTCTCGATAATCGCTCCCACCTGAGTTTGCGTGACGGCGCCGTGCTCTCTCGCTCGCGCGTCGAGCGCTTTGAGCATAATAACCCAGCTTCGCTCGACGCAGCGTTGCGGCGGCGAAAGGGCAAGCGCCAGTTGGTGGTGGTGGAGGGGATTTACTCAATGGACGGCGACTTCGCGGACTTGGATGCTTTGCTTGATGTCGCGGAAGCACACGGTGCGAGCGTGTTCATCGACGAAGCGCATTCGATGCTTGGCTGCGGCCAGCATGGTCGCGGAGCGGCCGAACACTTCGCTGTAGAAAAGCGGATTCCGCTTGTCTATGGAACATTCTCCAAAGCCTTTGCTGCACTCGGAGGATTTATCACCGGCCCGGCGGAGACGCTCGATTATCTGCGTTACTATGCGCACTCCTATGCCTACTCGTGCGCGCTGCCGCCGAGCATCGTGGCCGCAGTGTTGAAAGCGCTCGAGATCGCCACCCGCGAACCGCAGCTGCGCGAGCGCCTTTGGTCGAATGCCGCCTATTTTCGCGAGCAACTCCATGGCATCAGTATCGATACGGGCGCGTCGACGACCTATATCATGCCGCTCGTCGTCGGCGACCGCGCCCGCATGTATCACCTCGGCCACGAACTGCGACAGCACGGGCTTTTCGTCGCGCCGGTCGATTACCCGGCTGTGCCGGAGGACCGCATTTGCTTCCGCGCGTGCGTCACCGCCGAGCACACGCGGGCTGATTTGGATGAAGCGCTCAACATCCTTTGCGACACGTTCGTTCCGGCCGTGCGCCACAGTGCCGGTGTTTCCTGAGCACTCAGCCGAGCAGTTTTGCCATGCAGCTTGAAGCGGCGCGCACGTCGGCTTTGCCGCCGATCGAAGCAACGTACAAAGCGCGGGAGGTCGAAGGCTGGCTTGACGTTCATTTCTATCGAAAACTCGGGCTGCATCTGGCGAACTTATTTCGAACAATCGGGATCACGCCGAGCGTGGTGACGCTCCTTGGTGGTGTGTTTGGAGTGATTGCCGGCCGGCTGTATTACTATGCGGATGTCCGCGTCAACGCGCTTGGCATGCTCCTGCATGTGCTCGCGAACCTGTTCGATAACGTCGACGGTCAACTGGCGCGTCTCACTAACTCGGGCAGCCGCACCGGACGTGCAATCGACAGTGTGGTTGATCACATCATCTTCATAAATATTTACGTGCACCTCGGCTTGCGCTGTTTGAGCAGTTACAATTTTTGGTTTGTCCTCCTTGTCACCTGCACGGCGGGCTTTAGCCACGCCTTGCAAGCAGCGGCCGCTGATTATTATCGAAATGCCTTTTTGCATTTTGGGACTGGAAGGTGGCGCGGCGCCATGGATTCGTCGGCGCAGTTGCGTGCCCAACTCCGTGTGCGTTGTTGGCGGAACCAGCCGTGGCAAAAGTTTTTCCTCTGGACGTATCTGAATTTCACACGTGAGCAGGAGATACTCTCGCCGAAACTCGCGAGATTACGTCGTGTCACCGATGAAGTTTTTGAGCACTCAGTGCCAGGCTGGTTTCAGAAGCGGTATTACGAGTGGGCCAGGCCGATGTTCAAATGGTGGAGTGGTTTGATGACGAATACCCGTATGCTCGTCTTGTTCATCAGCCTTTTTGCTGGCCAGCCAATGTGGTTCTTCTGGTTTGAGCTGACCGTCCTGAACGGGCTGCTGACTTGGCTGCTTTTTCGTCAGGAAACAATGTCCAAATCGCTTCTCGCCTTCGTCGCCAGCACGCAAGCCGCCTGACCGGATTCGCGGGTTCCGTGTCGCAAATCGAAATCTCGGCAGTTCGCACGCGCAAAGACCGCGACGATTTTGTTAAGTTCCCGCGGCGCATCTATGTGAACGATCCTGCATGGGTGCCGCCGCTCTTGCTTGAGCGAAAAGAGTTCATCGATCGAACAGAGCATCCATTTTACCGGCACGGTGAGGCCGAGTTATTTCTGGCGCGCCGCAACGGCGAAATCGCGGGCCGGATCATGTCGAGCGATGATCCGAACTACAATGCGCTACATCGGTCCAATGTCGGTTGTTTCGGGTTATTCGAAACGATCGACGAGCTCGATATTGCACATGCGCTGTTGGAGGCGGCGAGCGGCTGGCTGCGGCGACGCGGCCGCGACGAAATCATGGGCCCGATCGATTACTCGACGAATTACGTTTGCGGATTGCTCATCGACGGTTTCGAGCATCCACCCACGCTCCTTACCTCACACAATCCTCCTTATTACGCACGTCTGGTCGAACACTGCGGATTCAGCAAGGCGAAGGATTGGTATGCGTGGTGGTTTTCAGAGTTCGCCAAACCCGCGCAGCGATTACACAAGATTGCAGCGGCGCGAACGGGGAAGATGGGTGTGACGATTCGCCCGGTGAACTTGCGCGACATCAAAGGCGAGAGCCGTCGATTGCGCACAATCTACAACCAAGCCTGGCAGAAAAACTGGGGGTTCGTCCCGTTCACCGAGGCCGAGTTCGATTACCTCGCGCGCGAGCTCAAGCCGCTGGTTGACGCGGAAGGTGTGTTGATCGCTGAGATCGGCGATCGACCAGTCGGTTTCGTCATTGCTGTTCCCGACATCAACGTCGCATTGCATCACATCAACGGGCGGCTCACTCGGTTTGGTTTTCCTGTTGGCCTCCTCAAACTGCTCTACTACAAACGTAAAGTTCGCACCGCGCGGCTCGTCGCGCTCGGGGTAATCGAGAAATATCGTCGCACCGGGATTGCCGAGATGCTCGTCCTGCGGGTGATGGAAGCAGCCTTCGAACGTGGATTTACGGGCGGCGAGTTGAGCATGACCCTTGAAGACAACTACATGGTCAACCGCTTCATCGAAGCGATGGGCGCGCGGAAATATAAAACGTACCGGATCTACCATCGCCGACTGGAAACGACTTAGGTGGTCGACGAGCAGCTCGTTGACAAAGTCGAACCGATCAGATCGGCGTAGCAGTGGATCTTACAGCTGCCGATGTAGGATTTTGATTCCCTCTAATCAGTGCCAGAAACAGCTGCAAAAGCCGTAGCCGGATCGGATAAGCTGCAATTTCAACCGATTGCGGTGCATCGGTACGGAAATGCCGCGCTCCACCTTCGCTCAAAATGAACATCGACTCCGTTGATCAACTAAGCTTTCACCAAGTGAAGAGCTCGCACGTTTTACAACAAGGTTGAATGAGCAAGCCGCAAGATGGATTTGTCTCCAGGGTTCTGAATCGCCCGGTTTCCCGGCGCATTACGCACGTGCTGCTCAGATTTCGGATCCATCCGAACGTCTGGACGGTGTCGATCTTGTTTGTGCCGGTCGTGGGCTGCTTTTTTTTGCTGCGCGGTGATTACAGCAGCATCGTTATTGGGGCCGCGCTCTTTCAATTCTACAGCATTCTCGATGGCTGTGACGGTGAGATTGCGCGTGCGAAAAATCTTGAATCAAGATTCGGCGAATTCTTGGACAATTTCTGCGATCATCTCGCCAGTATTCTGTTCGTCGTTGCGCTCGGATTTGGAATTCACCGTGCCAGTGAAGGAATTATTTGCGCCGTTGCCATTGCCGGCAACGAATTGTCCCTGGCCATAAATCAAAGCCACACGAGCGTCACGTCGCCGGCGCTCTACCTGAGGCACCGAAGGATGATCGACCATTCGGGACTGAGGCAGATTGGAGACAGAGTCGTCTGGTGGATCATGCAGCTGACCAAACGCGACGTTGCGATTCTCTTCTTTCTTCTCCTTGCGGTCGCGGGCGCAGGGCAATGGATTCTGCACCTATGGACGACAGTTGCGGCTGTTGGCCTGCTCTTTGCGCTTATCGCGCGAGTGCGCGCTCCCTAGTCCGCTGCCGTTCTTGTCGCCGGTGCTCGGCGCGGACGTGCTTCTCCGCGCATCGCAGCATCTCCGGCGTGTCGACGTCCTGCCACCATGCTGCTCCGATATCGATTGCCCGGACAAGCCGGTCTCGCGCCATCGCTTGCACACCATCAGCCAGGCTGCAATCTCCGTTCTGTTTTGCTTGTTCGAGGTAGGCAAAGAATGACGGCGGACAAACAAACACGCCGGTATCAATCGCGTCGTAGCTTGTGAGTTCTTTCCCAATCGCGACCACGTAGTTGTCACGGGTTCGGACTTTCATCGCATCTTTGAGGTCAAAAATGGAATCGACCTTGCGATCAATTGCGACATTGAGCAAACCATGGTGCTGCTCGGCTATGAGAAGATCGACAATCGTTTCGGCAAACAGGTGGTCGGCCATCGTGAGAAGAAATGGCGTCTGCACGTGCGGCGCAGCGGCAAGCAGTGAGACACCATTCTTCAGCTGCCATTGCGGATTTTCGATCCAATTAACGTCTAATTCCGGCGGAATCAGCGAGTCGAGCTCGCGCCGCAGCAGCTCGCGTTCAAAACCGAGCACCGTATGGATCGTTTTAATTCCGCTGCCGACCAGCATATCGAGCAGATAGCAGATGAGCGGCTGTCCGGCGATCGGCACCAGTGGTTTCAGCCGGGTTTCTCCATTGCGCTGGAATCGCGAGCCGGCGCCGGCCATTAAAATCACCGCCTCAGTGATTGCTTCACTCATATGCCGTAATACTTCTTCAGTCCCCAGACTTGCATGCGCTGAGGCAGGAATCGTATCAGCACCGGCGCGATTTTCGATTGAAAGATGTCGCCAACGGTTATGCGCGGCGGTGGATGGTCATTGTCGATCAGGCGCAAAATGTGTCGCGCCACCAGGGCCGGCTCGGGCGCTGTGGCCATGTTCGCTTCAACCGTCCGCCACGTTTTCGCAAGTCGTTCCTCGGTCGACGGCAAAGCTGCGCTTTTCGCAACCGACTCGTTGAACGGCGTCCGAATGTCCGCGGGCTGAAGATCGACGATCCGCACCTTCGAATCGCCCAGCTCCAGTTGCATCGACATCGTGAACGCGGCCATCGCTGCTTTGGCCGAGTTGTACGCGGCCATGAATGGAACCGGCAGGCGCGCCGCCAGTGACGTGACGTTTACAATCAGCCCCCCATCGCGACCGCGCATCGCCGCGAGCGCGAGCTGCATCAGCCGCACGTGTGCGAAGAACAAGATCTGAAATTGGTCGGCGATCTCCACCGCCGATAACTTCTCCGCCGCGCCGAAGTGACCGCTGCCAGCATTGTTAACTAACACATCGAAATGGCCGGCCTCGAGCAATGCCGAGGCAAACGTCGGCTCGACTTCGCTGCTGTTACGAAGATCGAGCCGAACAGGATGCAGTCGCTCCAGCTTCGGGACCCGCTCGGGGTTGCGCGATGTACCCCAGATTTCGTGACCGGCCCCGACGAGCGCGCGTGCCGTGGCGAGGCCGATTCCTGAGCTGGCGCCCGTCAGGAACACGCGTTTCATGCTGAGATCACGCGTGCGTGTCGATGACGCAGCCAGCCCACACCGAATGATGCGAGAAAGAGCAATGCGGATATCACCTGCCCCGCGATTCCATCTACGAGCAATCGCGCGGGAACCGCGGAGAACAGCCCCACGATTGCCCACACAATTGGCGGGCTGACTTCGCTCCACGGATTTGGCCAGTGAAACACCAGCCGCAGCGTCGCGTAGCGCAACACACCCTGCACAGCATACGGCAGCAGGATGCCAAAAGCCGCGCCAGTCACGCCAAAGCGCGGAATCAGCCACAAGTTCGCGGCGACTGCGACCGCACAGGTGATTGAGGAATTCAAGAGGTTTAATCGCGGCCGCTGCACCATAATGACCGTTTCGCCGAGAGCGACGAACGCGTTGGTCGCGCAAGCCGCGGCAACAATGCCGAGCCAGAAGCTTCCCTGACGAAATGCCGGCCCGAAAATGAGCAAAATTGCTGAACCCGCTAACATCATCACAGCGACGAGCGGCAACAGGATCCAGAGCATCCATTGCGCGAGCCGCGCATAGGTGGCAGCGGCGCGTGTCTGGTCGCCGGTGGCTGTCATTCCCGCCACCACCGGGGCGAATATCGGGTTAAACGCCTGGTTCACTTTGCGCAGGCCACCTGCAAGATTGACAACCGCGCCATAGACACCCAGCGTCACCAGCGTCACGCCCGGAGCGCGGCCGACGAACCAACCGAGCATGAGCACATCCAGCCGCAAAATGGTTGCGTTTAGAAATTGATATGCGGTGATCGGCGTCGCGTAGCCGAGCAAACTCCTGATCTGCCGGCCCGGCAAGATCGCGTCAGCGCGTGTCGGCGCGCGGTGGAAAAGTTTTCCTGCCAGAGTTAATGCCACCATTCCCGAAGCACCCGTGCCGGCGATCGCGGCCAACTCGGGCGCAAATCGTTTTAAGCCGATCATAAGAAAGATCAGAAACGCCAATGTGGTCGCAATTGGCTCGGTCGTGCCGCGTGAAAAGATGTCGTGCCGCATCACTTTCATACCTCGCGAGGCTGAGGTGCTGATGCGGTACAACGCGACGCCCGGAAGCGCGCACACGGTGACAGCGAGCGCAGCAAGCACCTCGCGGTTCAGCCGGAGCTTATCGCCGCAAATCTGGAGAACGACAACGGTACCAACGGCGATTGCTGCCGACTGGATTACGCCAACCGCAATGGCAAGCCGAAACAACACCCGACTACGTGCGCGCTCGCGCCTCGCCTCGGTGCGGGCAATGAATGTGGTGATGGTGTTGTCGAGACCAAAAACACCGAGCTTGCTCAATAGATCCGTCGTCGCCCAGGCGACCGAGAACGTGCCGAGCGCAGCCGGGCCGAGTAGTCGCGCGATCAGAAAGGTGAAGATGCCTCGCAGGTTCGAAGCGAGCATCGCGATTGTGTTGACAATGGCACCGCGCTTCAATTCGGCGCCGGTTTGATCGACATCGAACCGCGCATTGCTGCGCCGGGTCGCAAGTAACGTGTCAGTCGGATTCATTCAGGTGGCGAACTGATTGAATCCAAAGTCGCGATGATGGGACGAGATAACACTCGCTGTCACGGCAGCTTAGATTAATTTCGCGCTCACTTTAGATCGACAATTGGGATGAGCGAGTCCGTTTTGGCCTGGTTAGTCATCGTGGTCGAAGGTCCCGACGCGCTGACGGAGCTGTGTGGAGTTTCATTGCTGGAGCGGATGCGGCGCAGCGCCCGGCAGATCGGCTTCGGCGAGGCCACAGTTCTCTCGAACTGCGTCGAAGTGGTCAGGAAGCATTTGGGAAGACAAAGTTGGCGGCGCACAGACCTATCGCTGGAATACCGGCAGGTGCAAAGTGCAGCAGTGACCGTAAAGGACGTTCTCACTTGCCGTTCCCATATAACCTACCGGCCCGACACGCGCGTGCTGATCTGGTTCGCGAACTTTTGTTGCGACCCGCGGCTCTTGCGAGACCTCGTCAAGGCCGCTCGTGATACGGCACTTCTCGATTTGGACCCGCCCCAAATGGTGGCACCGCTGTGGCAAAATGCCGCCGCATCGCGTGTTTGCGCGGCGGTCGTGTCGCCGGAATGGTTGTCGACGAGCGATTCTGCCGCTGACCTACACGCGACGCTCGACTTGGCAGCATCAAACGGTCGCCTCGCCCTGCTCGATGCGGCGCAGCAGGACGGCTATCTCAGCAGTATGCGTCGAGCTGTGCGACCGCTCGTCTTCCCTGCTCCTTCACCCACCTTGCGTCCGCTGGCCGAACGGTTGTTGCTCGATGAGACGCAGAAAGGCGTGCTCGATTTTCCGGCGCTAGTCCACGCGCCGATAGAAAAATGGCTTGTCTCACACCTATGTCGGACCACGGTCACTCCCAATCAAATTACATTGCTTGTCGCATTGTTAGGCCTGGCCGTGACGTTCTTCTATTCCTCCGGCTATCTCTGGGTGGGGACCCTGCTTGCGCTAGCTATCGGAATTCTCGATGGCGTAGACGGGAAACTGGCGCGATTGAAGATTCAGACGACGAAAGTCGGAAGGATCGAGCATACGCTTGATCTTTTCATTGAGATGTCGTGGTGGGCCGCGCTGGCTTACTATTTCCATAGCACAGGACAGCTTCCGTACGCGTATGCGGTTCTGACCAGCTTCTATCTCTTCTATTTCCTGGCACGCCTCGCGCGCGGCTTCATCCAACGCCGCATCGGTCGCAGCCTGGACGACTTCGCTCCGTTCGACCGGCTCGTGCGATACGTCGCCGGGCGGCGAAATATCTATGCCTGGCTATTTACATTGAGCCTTTTGATGGGTGCTCCCGCGACCGGATTTGTCCTGCTGTGTAGTTGGGGAATCGTAAGTGCGATGATCCACATTTATCGCTCGGTCCAGATTGCGATTTCTCGAGAGCAGGCAACCGGCCCCGCCAGCTAGAAAATCGGCATCTCTGTTTCACGCGGGTGACTGGCAACGATCTGCCCATCCTGCATCTCATGGATCCAATCACACGCCTCTGCAATTGTCGGGTTATGCGTCGCCAGGAGCAGCGCTTTCCCGTGCTCGCGCACGAGGCGTTGCAGAAGCTGAAACGCCCGTTCCGAGTTCGCGCTATCGAGGTTTCCTGTCGGCTCGTCCGCCAGAATAACGCGCGGATCATTTGCCAACGCGCGCGCAATCGCGACGCGCTGTTGCTCGCCTCCGGAAAGATGGCGGCTCGGGCGCCGCAGTTTGTCGCCTAATCCGACCACTCCGAGTAAGGCCGCCGCCCGGTCGCGCATTTCCTGCTCCGAGCGCCGCGCCAGTTTGCGCATCGGAATCATGACGTTTTCCTGCGCGGTGAAGTCCTCCATCAAAAAATGGAACTGAAAAATGAAGCCGATGAATTCATTGCGCTTTTGTGCGAGCTCGTCATCACTCAGGCGGGAGACGGTTTGGTTGCCAATCGTAATCGAGCCTGCGTCCGGAGGATCAAGGAGGCCCATGACGTAAAGCAATGTGCTTTTCCCGCAGCCGGATGGGCCAACGACGGCGTGCACGCTCCCTAGCTCGAGGTCGAGCGAGACGCCGCGCAATGCATGGACGCGCTCTTCCTCCTCGCCGAGATAACGGTCGAGGTCACGGCAGCGAAGGGCAATCTGGCTGTTCACTGGCTAATGTGCACGCGCTCCGGAGCGCAACGTGCTAAGCAGCAGTCGCGTGTCCGTTTGAAGTTGAGGTTGGCTGGTTGATCAGATGCGGAATCCGTCGCGCGCGTGCGACGATTTCGTTCGTAATTACCTTCGCCGGATTCTGTACGAGCAATGATGTGCCGACGGCGCAATAAACCCCGCAACCGGCTTGGCACGATTTCTTGCGATTATTGGCATATAGATCCTCGAGCGTCACATCCATGATGTGTTTGTCCGTATGCACCATGCTGCAAATCCAGAATTTCCCCTGCGCGGAGACGAAGAAGAGCTTGTAACCGGCCATGCAGGTCCATTCCACCGGTTCATTTCGCAACAAGCTCCGCTGGTAGTTCAGAATCGCTTCGGTTGTATGGATTTTTTCCCCGCCTCGCTTTCGCTCAATCATGGAGTCGATAAACCTTTCCAGCTCTTCGCGAGAGCCGCGTTCAACCCGAAATCGGTTCGTCGGGTCCGCGTGCACGAGGCGCACTTCTGTCGGAATGCCGCGCGAGAGACCGGTCTCCAACACTGCTCGCGATTCCGGCAAGGTATCCTGACAAATCACACCCGTGATATGCAGACTGATCTTCGAGTCCTGGAAGTAATCGAGTTTCGGCAAAATCGTCTTGAACGACTTCTTCGTCACCGGACTCGGTGTCATCCGATCGACGCTGATCTGCATCACCTGAAGACCTGCGTCTTCCAGTTCGCGCAATAGTTTTCGTGTGAGCAGGAAACCATTTGTCGTCAAACTGGTGGCGAACCCAAGCTCCCGGCAATGACGCACCACCTCGAGCACGTTCGGGTGCAACAATGGTTCGCCGCCAACGAGCGCGATACGGGTCGTGCCGAGCTCGCGGATTTTGTGGATCCAAGTCTTTAGGTCTTCGAGCTTCGGATGCGGCCGTGAATTGTCATACTCCGTGCAGTAGGAGCAATCGAGGTTGCACCGGTCGGTTAGGTAGAGACTGCACTGGAGCGGCCGCCGATCAATCAACCGCTTGGCGGATTCCAGCGCGTTATAGCCACCGAACTCGCGGCCGATTTTTCCGAGCAACTTCATCGCGCGGCGTGGGATGGAAACTCTAGCCTGCGTAAGCCCAATGTCACGTCGGTGTTTAGGCGCTGGAGCCTCGCAGTATGGCAACCGGCGGAAGCAGCGCAGCGCGGCGAGCGGGAACATAGCTGGCAATAAAGACCGCAACAATTGCCAGCAGCGTCGCGCAAAGGTAGTGGCGCCAATCCCAACTCACTAGAAAATGATCTGCATACAGTAACCCACGAATGCGAATGGGAATACGACCGATAATCCCGGTCAGCAGGGCACCCAGCATACATCCGAGCAATGAGCCAGCCGCGGCGATGAGGGCGCCCTGCCAGAGAAAAATCGCGGAGATGTCAATTCTCCGATAACCCATCGAGCGCAAAATCGCGATCTCCTTCACTTTGGCTAGAACGGACATCGTCAGCACGTTGAATATGCCGAAGCCCGCCAGCAGGATGATAAGAGAGACGGTGATCGCGGCCGAGGCACGCAACGTGAGAAAGAGCTGCAGGGTGGATTCCTCGCGGTCCTGCCAGCTCTCGGCACTGTGCTGAAACAGATTCTCGAAATGTTTTGCCAGCGCCGGCGCAGCGTCGGGGTTGCGCAGCTTATAAATGATCATCGACGCACCGAACGGCCGCTGCAGCAACGTTTGCGCAACGCGCGCGTGCGCATAGACGCGCGTTGAATCGATTGCGCCGACTCCGGCGCGCGCAATTCCCGCCACCGTAAAGCGCCAGTACTCCCCGCTCGGCGAGAGCAGTTGCATGGTATCGCCAGTCTGCACACCGAGATACTCCGCGAGTCGCGAGCCGATGATCAGTGAAGTCGTGTTGTTGCGAAAATCGTCGTACTTGCCGGCAATGAGCTGGTGCAAAATGTCCGTCGTATGTGCATGCAATGCTGGCTCAACCCCGAAAAGATCGACCGTTGCATTTTGAAATCCGGCGCGCGCACTAACGGTGCCGCGCAATACCGGTGAGCACGAGACGACGTTCGAGAACTCGCGGCTCACGCGCATGATCTCGTTCGCATTGGTAATGCCTTCGAACTGCAAGCGAAGTGCCGGTGGCTTCGAGCTCCGCGACGGTACAGCGAGGCTCGGATAGCGCGGGCGGAAGCGCGAGCGCACGACGAGTGCGCCATTGCTCCCGATCGTCGAGTTGATGAAGTGCTGTGCGAAGCCTTGCGTTTGCGCTTGCGTACAAATGAAGATGCCAACACCGAACACGACCCCGCTCAGGCTGAGCAACAGCGCGCGCTTGCGATGCATCAGAAAGCGCAGAGCGATGTAAAGCGGCGGGATCACAACTTCGGCGGCGGTGGCGATTTGACCACCCGCTTACGCACCGGCTGCCCCGGCCGCAGTTTGTCCTGATTACTAACGACGACGTAATCGCCGAGCGACAAGCCGCTCAGCGCCTCCGCATAATCGAGTGTCCGATAACCGATTTTGACGATACGCTTTTCTACGATCCCACGCTTTACCGCCAGCGCTTGATCGACAATTAACGCGCGTGTCGGCACGAGTACCGCGTTCTCGTGCGTGCCGGTGATGATGTTCATTTCGCCGGTCATGCCGGCCATCAGGTTGTCGGGCGGATTTTCCAGATCGAGTGCAATAGTGTAACGCTGTGTCGTCGGGTCCGCCGCGGGCTGAATTGCGGTGACGTGGGCGGTGAATGTCTTGGTGCGATAGGCGTACAACTGCAGCGTCGCTTTCATACCCGGTTTGACTTCACCTACGTCTTCCTCGTTGACTTCGCCGCGCACGTAATTCTTGCGCGAGGCGATGGTAAACAGCTCGTTTCCCTCGGCTACGAGTTGGCCGTCGATGACTTGGATGTTTGTCAGTAGCCCATCCAGGCGTGAGCGCACCTCGGAATTCTTCATTTGCGCTTCGAGCTTTTTCACTGTGTCCTCGAGCTGATCCAGATTTCGGCCACGCTCGATGCGTTCGGTCTCGAGCGCGCTCCGCAACCGGTTTGCTTCGGTTTTCGCTCTTTCGTATTCGACGGTTGGCACATTGCCCGACGCGACGACCTGCTCGAGCCGCCGAAGATTGTCCTCCGCGGCTTTCAACGGTTCCGCGGACGGCAGCGGCAAGGCGGCGCGTTGTTTTGCCGCTTCGAGATCCGCGCGGGCTTGTCGCAATTGTCGCGCCGTCGCTTCATCGGCAATCATCGCCAGCAATTCGCCATTTTCCACCTTCTTGCCGATTGCGCCGCGCCCGGCCGCGAGCGTGTCCGCGAGTTTTATGTATCCGGCGTTTTGTGCCCGAATCGCAATCACGAACGTCGGTTCGATTCGCACCGTGCCGTAGACCGCCGAGATCGCCGTCCCGCGTCGCACTGGCGCGACTTCGGCGACCGGCATGAACAAAAAATAATATGCCAGCCCAAACAGCAGCACGAGCACGCTGCCGCCGATCCACAACATGCGTCTTTCCGGCAAGTTCAAGCGCTCGAACTAGAACACATCCTCTCATCTATCGCTACCGTCGCAGGCTACGCTATAGCCACGGGCCTGCGGCTGGTCAGTTCATTGCGAGTTGAATTGACGATTTGTGCAGACGGCGCACACCGCCGTGGCTACAACGCTACCGGTTTGATGCCGTAGTGTCGTCTGAAAATTGAAAGTACTGTCCGGTCGCACGATCCCACTCGGCGCGCGCGACATTGTGTTCGTAGATTGTGGTAAGCAGACCGGTTTTCGTTTGTAGAAAACCGTTCTGCGTCACCCGATATTCGAACTGCGACGCGAGTCCGCCGGCCAAATTTTGCGCGACCAGCTTGGCGCTTTCCTCTGCCGTCGCGCTCGCGGCAGCGAGCGACTTTTCCCGCGCTTCAATCGCGCTGAGCTGATCGCGAATCCGCGATAATTCGCGGCCGACGTTCGCTTCCAATTGCCGGCACGTCAGCTCGTTCATCTCTCGCGTGGCGCGTTGCTTCATTGCCGCACCACTCACTTTTCCATTGTCGATCACCCGCCAGGTATAGCGTGCGCCTTCACGCGCCTCCGAGCCCACAAAATCTTCAGTCCGGCGGGTTGATTCTTCACGATGGATTCCGGAAACAGGGATGTAATCGCCCGTGATGTATCCGGTCACAGCCGGGTAATAACCGGCGGCGATGATCCGCTGTTGCTCATTCGACCCCCTCGCGACCAAGCGCGCCAGCTTGAGGTCGGCGCGTTGCTCGACCGCGCGCGCTGCTGCAGACTGACTGTCGAGAGCTACCGGCGCGAAATGCAAATCGCCTTCCGGCTCCGGCAACGATGACTCAGCAGTTGGATTTTCGCCCATTACCTCAGTTAACTGCAGCCGCGCAGCCTCGCGGGCCCGCTTTGCCGTCTCAATCGCTGCGGTAAGTTCGCTCGCTTCCACGGTCGCAGCGACGAAATCACTGCGCTGCGCCAATCCCGCTTCGTAGCGACTTTTCTGGCTGGCGACGTTTTGCTCAAGCCGCTGCCGCTGATCTTCTTCGATTGATTGTAGCTCGCGATTATAGAGAGCGGTGTAAAACGCCAGGCGTGCGGCATGCAACTGTTCCACCACCGCCACATTCAGTTGCTGCTGCGCGATCAAAACATCCACGTCTCCCAGCCGGCGCGACGCCGGGATCGCGGCGTTCAGCAGCTGCTGTGTGAAAAAGGCGCGTACGAATCCAAATTCTTTAACCCCACTCTCGCCCGCACGATGCCCACCTTGCACGCCCACTGGCACGATGGTTTTGGCGTCCGGCCACATGATCGAGCGCAGCACCAGCCGTTGCCCTGCCGCTTGCTCAACATTCCTTTTTGCTTGTTGGATCACCGGATTTTTCTCGAGCGCCCGGTCGAGCACGGCATCCAGCGTGATCGCATCAGCAGTGTGCGCGAAGTAAGCGATCAGGACTGACAGTATGATTTTTCCAATGGCTTTTGTTTTGCAGCGCGCGCTCAATTCTGGCGAGCACGCGCCGCCAGCCTGTCGCATTCGACCACTGTGCCGAAGGCCCGCGTACTCAACTACTCTCGCGATGTGTAATTCAGGTCGCGGCAAGCTGCCGCGAAGTACCCGCCGCGGCGGCTGCTCCGGATCACGGAAAGCGCTTTGTTTCATTGTTCACTGCGAGTGTTCGGCGGCTGGGTCAATCGCGAGACCTTTGCCTCGTCGTTTGCTTTCGCCGGAAAGTCGAGCGCGTCTGGCGTGGACGCGCAGGCGCGCGCGAGTCGTGCCAGCGCAACATTGTGCAGATGAATCGCCGTGAGTCGCGTCGTGCGAGTACGCGTCACGTCGGCCGCCGATTGCAAGACGTCTAGCTGCGTGCCCAGACCGGCCGCGAGGTTGCTTTTCGCGACCTCCAGTGATTGATCGGCCGTCTGCACGTTTGTAGTCTCTGCCTCGAGAACGCGTTGCGCCTGCTCGAGATCGAAAAATGCGCCCCTCACTTCGGACGCAACGCTGCGCCTCACAGCGGCCAATGCTTCCATCGCAGCCTGGCGCCGAGCGCGCGTCGCCTGCATTCGGCCTCTGGTGGCGAAGCCGTCGAAGATGTGCCACGTGCCATTGATGCCAAAGACGTAGCCGTAGTTGAACTCCGGCCCGACCTCGGGGTCACGCTCATTGTAAACTTCGTAACCGGAGAAAAATCCCACGTGCGGGCGAAGCTCACTCTTGTCCAAAATATATTGTCGATCCTCGATTTCGATCGCCCGTTGTGCCGCGCGAATGCTCGGCCGCTCTGCGGCCGCACGCGCAAGACAATCGCTTAAAACTGGCTGGCGTGCCTGGTATTGGAGCTCACCCGCGACTTCAAACGGTGCCGGAGAGCCATCGAGTGGCCATTGCATTCCAAATAGATCGCCAAGTCGCAGGTACGACATCTTAAGGTCGGTCTGCGCGTTAATCAGTTCCGGACGCTCGTTTGCTACCGCTACCTGGGCACGCTGCACATTTAACGTGCCGACCAATCCCGCGCGTAAGCGGTCCTGCTGATCTTTCAATCCCTCCTCGAGCACCCGCACCGAGTCCTCCCGGACCTGGACCTTGGCCCGGTTGAGAAGCAGTTCCGAATATGCGACGCGCGTGTCCATCGCGACACGATTCATCGTTTCCTGTAAATCACATTGCGCTTTGTCGAGATTGAGCCGCGCGATGGCGAGCTGGCTCGTGATCTGTCCTCCGGTGTAAAGGTTCTGCTGTAACCGCAGCGAAGCGCTGTAATCCTCGTCCCGCAGCCGCGTCTCTCTCTCATGCTGGCGCTTGTCGAGCAGACCGACCGAGCTGATCGAAGGCAAAAATCCCGAGCGCGCCTCGATTACTTCGCCACGGGCCGCTTCCACCTTTTTGCGTGCAATCGCAACGTCGGGATTTTTTTCCTCTGCCAGCGCAACGGCTTGCTCAAGCGTGTAGCTCGGGTTCGCCCGGAGCGGCGCCGCCAAGCTGAGCAAGAGCGACAAGCCAACGGCTCTAAGCGGCAGACGCACGGGCTTCTATCTGTTGACCAGCGCGGCGGTTTTTCAACAAAAATCCCTCTGGTTTTTATAGTTACATCGGGCCTTGCAAGCCGGCGCGGCTATGGAACAATGGCCGCCAGTTGCACCTTGCCCGAGCGCAGTGCTCCGGCTAGCCTAACCACTCTTCGAATGAGAAAAATACGCATTGCTATTGTTGGCGTGGGCAACTGCGCCAGTTCTCTAATTCAAGGGATTAATTTCTATCGCAGCTCTGGCGGCAGAGGCAATGGAGTCGGACTGATGCATCGCCAAATCGGGGCATATCGGCCAGACGATATCGAAGTCGTCGCTGCTTTCGATATCGACCGTCGCAAAGTCGGCATCGATGTCGGCCGCGCTATTTTCGCCCCGCCGAATTGCACCAAGGTGTTTTGCGAAAAAATCGGCCTCACCGGCGCGATCGTGAAGATGGGCGTAGTGCTCGATAGTTATGCGGAGCACATGCGTGACCAGGATCCGCTGCGCACGTTCCTCCCGCTCGAAAAAGAATCGACCCGCGAACAAATCGTCGCGGAGCTGCGCGATTCCGCCGCCGAGATCATGGTCAACTATCTCCCGGTCGGCTCCGAGGAAGCGACCCGCTTTTATGCCAGCTGTGCGCTGGAGGCCGGCATCGCATTCGTCAATAACATTCCTGTCTTCATCGCCAGTGATCCCGTCTGGGCGAAAAAGTTCGCCGATAAAAACCTGCCGGTCGTCGGCGATGACATCAAAGCTCAGCTCGGGGCCACCGTGCTCCACCGCATGATTGTCGATCTTTTCCGCAAACGTGGCGTTAAAGTTGAGCGCACCTATCAGCTCAACACCGGCGGCAACACCGATTTCCTCAACATGCTCAACCGCAGCCGGCTCGCTTCCAAGAAAACATCCAAGACCGAAGCCGTCCAATCGGTCATTGGCGACCGGCTCGCCGACGAAAACATTCACATCGGCCCGAGCGATTATGTGCCGTGGCAGCTCGATAATAAGATTGCTTTTATTCGCGTCGAAGGCCGCCTTTTCGGCGACGTGCCGATGGAGCTCGACGTTAAACTTTCCGTCGAGGACTCCCCCAACTCCGCCGGCATCGCCATCGATGCCATCCGGTGCTGTAAGCTCGCTCTCGACCGCGGCATCGGCGGCGTTCTCCATTCCGCTTCCGCGTTCTTCTCCAAACATCCGCCCGTGCAAATGACCGACGACGAAGCCTACCGCGCCGTCGAGCAATTCATCCGCGGCGAACGGGACCGCTGAGCAAACGAATCTGGTGGATATCAGGAAAAAACTACTTGACCGCTCAATACGTACGTACGTATTATTCGCCCAGTGGGTAGACCTTCCTTACGCCATAAAATTGTCGAGGCTGGACTACGCGTCATGTTTCGATCCGGCTATCGCGGAGCGAGCGTACGCGACATCTGCGCGGCTGCCGGAGTTCCGCAAGGTTCATTCACGAACCATTTTCGCTCAAAGGAGGCGTTTGCCGCCGAAGTTCTCGACCAATACTTCAACTATTTGAAGGACTTAGTGAAACAGGCGCTGGACGAGCCGCTCACGCCGCGTCAGCGGCTGAAGCGCTATCTCGATATCATCACCGACAAGTTGGAGGAGGATGGGTGGAAGATCGGGTGTTTGATCGGCGACTTAAGTCTGGAGACGAGCTCTCACAGCAACGCGTTGCGCAAACGGCTTGATGCGATCTTTCGCGAGTGGCGG
>DASQXY010000235.1:0-3943 GCA_035639455.1 Chthoniobacterales bacterium
GCAAGACGTGCGCCTGATGGAGCTGGTTGGGCAAGGTGACATGGACGCATTCGAGCGGCTCATTGAGCGGCACCAGGCGTTAGTCGCGGGGACAGTGGCACGGATGCTCGGCAGCAACTCCGATGTCGAAGATATTGCGCAACAGGTTTTTATTCGGGTCTGGAAAAGCGCGCCGCGCTATACGCCGCGCGCCAAGTTCACCACTTGGCTGCTAAAGATAACGCGTAACCTCGTGTTCAACGAGCTGCGGCGGACCAAACGCCGCGCACAGGTGCCGATCCAACCGAACCCGGAAACAGACGAGATAGGCCTGAAGGACGACACCGGTGGGACCCCGGACGCAGCACTATTGGAGCACGAGCTCCAACAGGCAATTGAGCAAGCGATCATGCGACTGCCTGAAACGCAACGCATGGCCCTGGTGTTGCGCCGATACGAGCAACTCAGCTATGAAGAAATCGCCGAGATTCTCGATCTCACAGTGCCGGCAGTGAAAAGCGTGCTCTTTCGTGCGCGCACGGAATTGCGCGAGCGCCTGAGCAAATATTTAAATCCCTGAAACAAGAGAGGACGGACACCGCGCGGCGCCCGCCCCCTCTCAACCCCACATCTATGTGTAAATTACCGGTCCTTCGCCGAACTCCGAAACTGCACCTCGGTAGCTTCTTCCGGCGGCGGCGGCATTCCCGGCTTAGCATAATCCGCCGCTAGCTGGCGATGCGCAGTCGGCACCAGTCGCACCGCGCCTTTAGCGTTATTCCGCCAGCCGTTCGGATCAGCAAATTCTTCGCCCGAGTGATGCAGGCCGGAGACCTGATCCTCAAGCCCGGTGCCGTAACGCTGGTCGATGATCGTGGGCGTCACGAACACGAGCAGATTGCGTTTCGTCCGCGCATTCAGCCGTTCGCCAAAAGCATAGCCGAGGATTGGAATGTCGCCGAGCACCGGAACTTTGTTGCGCAGTTTTGTCTGCTCATCTTGGAGTAGACCGCCAATGGCGAGGGTGTCACTGCTCTTGATCAACACACTCGATTCAAGAGAACGCGTATCGATGATCGGACTGGACACGTGAGCGCCGGCGAAATCGAACCCCTGGTCGCCAACTTTGTTGCTAATCTCCGGTTTGACTGACAGCGTAATAAAGTTGTCCTTGTTCACGGATGGACGAACGAGCAGGGTGTTGCCGAATTTCTTGTCCTGAAACCCGCCGAACACCGCCGTCGCCGTTTGTTCATTGAAGTTTAATTGCGGCACCGGCTGATTGCGGCTGATCTCGATCTTCGCCTGCTGATTATCGGCTGTGACAACGCGCGGATTCGCGAGAAATTCCGCGTCCGCGTCTTCGTTGAGCAGACGCAGCGTGGCTGACATTTGCGGCACGCTTAAGATGGCGAACTGGCCGGCCAGGAGATGGCCGAAACTGCCAAACAGATTGTTGTTCTGGCCATTGCCCAAGGCAAATCCCCGAGTCGGCGGATTCTGTCCCGGTTGCGGCGAACCGCTTGCCACCGGTGCACCTAGAGTCACAGTCTGAGCTTGGGTCGAACTGCCAACCACACCGGCCCAGTTGATCCCGTAGCTCTGTTTCGGGTTGGCCGTCACTTCGACAAGGCGCGCCTCGATCATGACCTGCTTCGTCGGCTTGTCGATTTGGACTAGCAGTTTGCGGACGTTGTCGATGTTGCCGCGGGTTTCGCGGAAGAAGATTGTGTTTGTGCGCTCGTCGACCTGCGGCGGATCCTTGCTCGCGAGCTGGGATGCCACCAGCGGTGCGGTGTCCTTGGCCCGCGCATAGCTGAACTGATAGCTGTCGCTCTCAGTGGGCTCGGCGGTGCGCTCGGCACCGGTCTTGATGTAATAGACGTTGTCGATCTTATCCATGAACAGGTTCTTGGCCTTCACGATGATCGCGATTGCCTGCAACGCCGTCACGTCTTCCAGCCGCATTGTCACTGTGCCAGTGACCTGATCGCTCACGACCATGTTGATCTTAGCCTGACGGGCGAGCAGCCGCAGGACCTGACCGACATCGTCCCCCTGGAACTCGCGCACGCCCACACCGCCATTCTCGGTCGCGTTTTCGGTTTCCATCGTTGTAACCGCCGCACCAGTAGGTGTGGTCGTTGCCGGCACGGTCGCAGCCGGTGAAGGTGACGTCGCCGCTATAGTGGTGACTTGCCCGAGCAAAACCGGCGAAGTCTCGTTCGGTTTCGGAGCTGAGGTTACCGACTGCGGCGCAGCGGCCGGGCTACCCTTCGCAGCTGGCGTGGGTGAGCTGGTCTGGGCCTGTAAAAACGACCATGCAGCCAGCAGCATTGTCATTGCACAGCCGACTGATTTGAAGGGATTTGCCATAGGTTAAGGGGTGGGATGAATGAATGCCGGGCTGGTCTAAAGCAGGAAGCAGACCAGCCCTTCACTGCTTGCGCGGCGAAACAGATGATTGCGACGCAGCAAACGGCGTGAGAGATCTCGAGAACCTATTCGCCAGGCTCGATCACACGCCCGCGCACTCGCCGGATTTGCGTGTGATGTGTCAGCACGTGTACGCGTCCATCACTGCCCCGAAAGAACGCGCTCAGCAGCCAGCTCACCAGCGAGACAATAATCGCGCCCCAGAAGGCGCTGCCGAAGCTGTCGACGTGGAAACCGGTGACGATTCCCGGCACGATCAGCAACATCAGCCCGTTCACGACGAGGATAAAAAATCCAAGCGTCAAGAGAATCAGGGGCGCGCTTAGTAACAACAGCACCGGCCGGACAAAAGCGTTGAGGATGCCGAGCAAAAGCGCTGCTGCGATGAGCGCCGCGACGGAGTCGTAGCGTATCCCATGCAGGATCGCCGAGGCAACCATTACTGCCACAGTCGTGATTGCCCACCGAAATACGAAGTGCCGCACAGAGCCAACGTAGGCAGAACCACCGCGACGCCAAGCCGCGTGGGAAATCTGCTTGCCAAGCGTTTACCGCGACGCGACCGGTTATCCAGAACCGCCCCACTTCGTGCCAAGAAAAACTACAGCATCGGCAAACGCATCGAGTGGCACCGACGCAAACGTCGGCCAAGCCGCTCCAGAGCAAACATCGACAACTAAAAAACCAGCGCGCAAAAAGAGTGGTGCCGTAGCGAAAACCCGCCCGAGCAGATCTGCCGGCGCGCGAACTAGCGCAGCCAGCACACCGTCCGACGATCAAATCCGTACACGTGCTTATTTCATTGCCGAACGTCGGCACCGGCTCGGTTTGCCGGGTAATGCCGAATCGGATTGGCTCGAGGCTAGGCGGCAGCTTTTATCCGAATTGGGTCCGCGGTAGCAAGGTGCATCAGCAGATACGCGGGTGATGGTAAAATAATCGCCGCTTCGCGTCCAAAGTCTTAACATCGTCCGCGGCGCGCTCGATCCGCCTCAGCCGACAGCCTGCAGCCCTGGCACGAATTGCCTGGCTTTATCAAGCAGCCGATTCATCGCGAACGGCTTTGGCAACAAACCGGCGACGCCCGGCTCCTTCAATAACTCGCGTGCGCGCTCCTCATCTGCGCGTCCTGAGACTAGCAGAAGCGGCGGCAAGTTCCGCGGCGGTTTCGTGAGATTGTAAACCTTGCCGATGAGAAAGAACAGCATCGCCCCATCGATCATCGGCATCTGGAAATCGAAAACGAACAGGTCGTAGTTCGCCCTGAGCGCGAGCTCGAAGCCGTATTCCGGTCGTGGCGAGCTGTCGACTTCGCAGCGGAGACACGTCTCCAGTGCCTCCCGCATCATGCGCAGCAACGCCACTTCATCGTCGACGATTAAAATGCGCTTGGGCGCCGCTTTCCTCATGCAGCGCATTTAACCACGAATCGGAACCAATCCACACTCATTTGCAGACGCGAGCTCCGTCGCTAAGCCCGGGGGTTGTAGGGCAAGCGCTCCGCCTGCCCATTAATTAATAGTGGCGG
>DASQXY010000236.1:0-11241 GCA_035639455.1 Chthoniobacterales bacterium
AGGCCGCGCACCTGTGCATACTTGAAAGCATAACGATTGTAACGGCGCAGCGTCGTAGCAGCGTTGAAAACCTCGATGGCATCGACCGGGAGCTTCTCGAGCGTGGAAAACCGGATGCCGGCGCGGAACAAATCATAGGGATGCGGCGGAATGGCGAGCCCACCGCGCTCGTGGATCATCTGGCAGACGTCGAGGGCCGGTTTGCCTTTCAGGTATGGAAGTGTTGCGCCGATGCAAAGCAGATGACCATCGGCGGTGGTGACCTCGACCCCGGGGACGATGAGGAAATCATCGACAGGGTGGCCGTCGAGGCGCATCAGGCCTTTGTCCAGCAGATAAGTGATGGCATCACAGGTGTTATGATCCGTAATCGCGATGCCGTGAAGTCCTTTCGCGCGGGCACCGGCGATCATTTCCTCCGGACTCGATACGCCGTCGCCGGAGAAGAAGGAATGACAATGCAGGTCGATGTTATACGGCATCTGCGCGAGAGTAACTGAAGGGGTCGCAAAATCAAAGCGCGGGATTGCTTGTAGCCACGATGCTACATGCCCTTTTTGAGCGGGGCCTCACGGAGGCTTGGCTACAAGTTAAACAAGTTGCTCGCTCAACGCTTCCGTTTCAGCAGGCGCTTCTCCGGCGGCATAGTTGAATTGCATATCGTAAAGTCGTCGATAGTAGCCGGACTTCTCGAGCAACTCAGCATGTGTCCCCACCTCCCGAATCACGCCCTCGTCCATGACGACGATTTGGTCAGCCGACAAAATCGTGGAGAGCCGGTGGGCAATGGCGATGACGGTGCGGCCAGCCGCGAGACGCTCGAGCGCGCGTTGGATTTGTTTTTCCGACTCGGAGTCGAGCGATGAAGTCGCCTCGTCGAGGAGCAAGATGGGCGCGTTCTTCAATAACGCTCGCGCGATGGCGAGACGTTGCTGCTGGCCGCCCGACAACAAACAGCCTTTGTCGCCAATGACCGTTTCATAGCCCTTCGGCTGGGACATGATGAAATCGTGCGCGAACGCGGCCTGCGCGGCCGCGTAGACCTCTTCGGCACTCGCGCCGAGGCGGCCGAACTGGATGTTGTTGAAGATTGTATCGTGAAACAAAAACGTGTCCTGCGTGACCAGCCCGATCTGGTCGCGCAACGATTTTTGCGCGATCTCGCGCAAGTCGCGGCCGTCGAGCTTGATCGCACCCGATGTCGGATCATAGAGCCGCAGGAGCAGAGAGAGAACGGTTGACTTACCCGCGCCGCTCGCACCGACGAGCGCGTAACTTTTGCCAGGCTCGATCGTCAGGTTGCAATTTTTCAGCGCAAGCGGCGAACGCGGCGCGTAGCGAAAATTGACATTTTGGAATTCGAATCGGCCCGTCGCTGATGCGATCGCAGCTGCGCCGGGCCTGTCCTGCACGGTCGGTTCGGAATCAAGGATCCGGAACACTTCGCGACTCGCCATCACCGATCGCTGCATCACCATGTGGATCTTGCTCAACGTCTTGATCGGCTCGTAGAGGATGAAGATCCCGGAGATCAACCCAAAGAAGCGGCCCGCGCTCAGGTTGACAGCGTAAACATAAAGCAAGGCAAATCCGACGCCAATGGCCGCAATCGTTTCCACCAACGGCCCGACAGCTTCATTCGATTTGATGATGCGCATCATGTTCCGGAACTGGAGCTGATTACTGCGGATGAATGATTTCTCCTGGTGCTCCTCGCGGCCGAACGACTTCACCACGCGGATGCCAGAGAACGTTTCCTGCATCGTCACAACCATTTGGCCGAGATCTTCTAACTCGTAGTGCACCGCCTTACGTGCACGCCGGCCATAGACGCGAATCGGCACCAGACAGCTCGGGAACAACACCAGCGTCACGACCGTGAATTTCCAGTCCATGAGGAGAAGAACAGCAATACCGCCGATGATCGTGACTGGCTGCTTGAAGACGTCGCTGCTCACTGTGCTCAGGGCCATTTGCATCGCGCGCGTGTCGTTTGTGATCCGTGAAATCAAGAAGCCGCCACGCATTTTGTTAAAGAAATCCATCGAGTGCCGGAGGATTTTTTTGAAAAGCTGGGTTCGAATGTCAGTCACGACCTTGTTGCTCACCCACTGCATGTAATACGCGTTCGCGTAGGAGCAGAGACTGCGCACCGTCATGATCGCCGGAATGGCGAGACAGGTCAGGACAATGGAGTTGATCTTCGGCCCGGTGTTGAGCAGTTGCAGGTTCGAGCGCAACGCCATCGGGTTCGGGGCTGCGCCGTGGAAGATAACACTCGTCACGCGCGCGACGACAAGCGGGAAAAGCGAATTGACTGCACCGAAGGCGAAGCCAAAACCGAGCCCGAGCGCAAACCGCAGCCGATATGGTTTCACATAACTGTAGATCCGCCGATACGGCCCCCATGCCTGCCGCACCGTCTGCCAAAAGGGCAGCTTCTGCTTGTCGGATTCCTGCTCGCTCATCAACTTCGCGCGGCCGCGGGGGACAGCAGCGCATCCATAGCATTAATCACCGCCTCCGTCGAGATTTGCCTCATCGACGTGCGCGGCTGTTTCGGCACAAATGTCGTGACTGGTGAGCGCGAGTCACCCTGCAAAATCAGCGCCGCACTTTCCCGTGGCCGCCAGTGAAACGGATTGGTCGGCCCGAATAGAATCACCTGCGGAGTTCGTTGCGCCGCGGCCAGGTGCATCGCGGCGGAATCCACCGTGACCAGAAGGCGGGCCCGGCTGATCACCGCCGCGAGCGTTAGCAAATCGGTCTTCCCGGAAAGATCAACAATGGCATTGCCCGCGCACTCTTTCATCTGCCGAATATGTTCCTGCTCGCAGCGCCACGCCCCGCCGGTGACGACAACCGCGGTTTGCAATCGCGTTCGCACGTGTTCAATGACGCCGGCCCAGCGCTCCGCTTCCCAAAACTTCTCCGCGCGCGCGGAGCCCGGGTGCACTACAACAAAGTCATTCTCAATGTTCGCGGCGTGCAACAGCTCGCGTGCGTGTGTACGCGCACTCTCCGGCAGCTCCAACCGCAACTCGGGCCGCGTGTTCCTGATCCCGAGCGGCTCAAGCAGCGCGAGATTGTAATCAATCGTGTGCATCTCCTTCAGCCGCAGATGCGCGAACTCGTTGTAAACGCGTGCCCGGCGCCCCAATTTCGCCTGCACTCGTGATGCACCGATGCGTTTGTCTGCGCCGGAAAGGAACGTCAGGATCGCCGAGCGATCGTTCTGTGTGAGATCGATACAGCAGTCGAACTTCTGTCGCCCAATGGCAAAGAACACACTGACATCGCGCAGATTACGACGCGCAACATATGCACGATCAATCGATGAGATAGCCGGCAGCAATTCCGCGCATCGCTTGGTTACAACAAGTGTGATCTCGGAATCGGGAAATCTTTCCCGGAGCGCGTCGATTACTGGCAGCGTCAGAATCAGATCGCCAATGCGCTTAAGTTGCAGCAGCAGAATCTTCACGCACGCGGTCGCGATTAGCGCGCCACTTTGCGCATCGCCGTTTCATAGGCATCGAGTAAACGCGCCCGATAATGGTCCCAGGTGAAGTTGTCCACGACCCGCTGACGCGCCGCGCGTCCCATCTTGTCGACCGCTTCGGGATGACGATAGAAATACTCGAGCGCTGCCGTGATGGCGTTCACGTCGCCGGGCCGCACGATAATTCCTTCGATCTGATCGCGTACCACGTCGCCCGCCTCACGGGTCGTGATTTGCGGAAGCGCGCACGCCGCCGCTTCGTACGTCACCTTTGCACTGCCTTCCCATTGCGACGGGAAAACGTGAATCGTGCTCTGGCTGAGATATTTTTCCGGGTCGCGCACGAAGCCGAACGTGCGAATGTTGGGGCACCAGAATTTCTTCAGATGCGGTTTTGCTTCATCATGAATCGCGCCCACGAGCCATAACTCCGCGTCCTTCAGCTTCACCCGGTGCCACGCTTCGAGCACATGGTGAATGCCTTTGCGCTCAATGAGTGCGCCGGAAAAGATTGCGCGGAAAAGCGGCGGCTGCGGGCCGGGCTTGAACCGATCGACATCCACTCCGCGTGGCAAGTAAAACAACTTATCTTCCGGAAAGCCTTGGACACGGAACGTCTCCGCCGCAATCTCGGATAGAACGACGAGCAGATCGGCGAGCTGGTATTCCTCGATGAACCGCTTGCGTTCGAGGAGCAGACCCGCCTTACCTCTCCGCCACCACCACGTCTCTGCCTCTTCACGCAGCGGTTCCACCGGTTTCACTTTCGTGCCGTCGCGATGCCACGTCGGTATCTCGATTAAGGACGCAATTCGGCGCCGCTTTGCCTCGCGCAACGACAGCAGGCAGTCGCCCGACCAACTATGGAAGAAATCGTAGCCGCCTCGCGCCAGATGACGTGACGCGATCCAGTCGAGGTACTTTTTCTTCGCGCCGTAGTAATAAGGCCGATCCAGAAACGAAAGCAGTCGCACGGGATGCCAGCGGAGCGAATGAATCAATGCCCGCGGAATTTCTCTCTGCCGATTGTCGTAGGCGATTGCTTTACCGAGGAACCCACCGCGATAGGAGCCGCGCAACGCTTCAAACGCATCGGTGTCCAGCCCCGCCCCGCCGATGCGCGCGAAGATCGAGTAGAGCAAGCGCGCGGGAAGCAGGCGCGAACTTTTCTCAGCGCTAAGGCTTCCTGTTCTGTCGAGCAAAAGCCTGTCCTGAGCGTTAGTCGAATGGATCAAGACATCTCTCATCGTCAGCATCGTGGCGGTCAGTGAACCGTAAGAGATTCCTCGACTTCGCTCGGAATGACAAGATTGGTTACACGCAAGTGGGAGACAGCAATCTTACAATCACATTCGTGCGCCGGAGTTATTCGGCCAGCGGCGGGGCCGAAGCGTATCTGAAACGTCTCGCTCATGGGCTGATCAACCGTCGGCACGAGGTTGAGTTAATCACCACCGAGGATTGGCTGACACACGAGTGGCCGTTTGGCCAAATCACGCGGTTGCGCGCCAGATCGGCAACCGAGTTCGCTGACCAAGTCGAACAGGAACGCACACGCCGGCCTAGCACACTCTGGTTCAGTCTCGAACGCATTTGGCGGTGCGATATTTTTCGCGCCGGCGATGGAGTGCATCGCGCCTGGCTGGAACGGCGGAAAAAATTCGAGCTGCCGCTACAAAGATTTGCGCGGCGCCTCAGCTCGAAACATCAGCAACTCCTCCAACTTGAAGACGCACTATTTGCAAAACGGGGAGCCGCCCGCACCATCGTCGCATCGGACATGGTGAAGAACGAGATTCTCGATCTTTACCGCTACCCGGCCGACAACATCGACACCGTTCGTAACGGAGTGCCGCTCCAGCGATTCCAGTTCGATTCAGAGCTGCGGGAAAAATCGCGCGCCAATTTAAAACTACAGCGCGACCACATTGCGCTCCTCTTCGCCGGTTCCGGCTGGGAGCGCAAAGGCTTACTCTTCGCGATGCAGGCGATGGCCATGAGTCGCGACCGCAGAATGCGTCTGCTGGTTGCCGGCCGCGGAAAAACGCAGCGCTACTACAAATCAAAGCATGTCCTCTTCCTCGGCGAAGTTGTCGATCTTCTCCCGATCTACGCGGCCGCGGATATCTTCATTCTCCCAACAATCTATGACCCGTTCTCGAACGCCTGCCTCGAAGCGCTCGCCTGCGGTCTGCCTGTCATCACAACGCGCTCTAACGGCTTCAGCGAAATCATCGAACACCAAGTCCACGGCTCAATTGTCGATGCTCCAAACGACATCGCCGCGCTGTCTGCCGCGGTAAAATTCTGGTCGGACGAACCGCGCCGCAGCTCCGCAAGATCGACGATCATCGAACGTGCGTCCCAGTTCGACATCTCGCGAAACGTCGAGCAAACCTTGACCGTTCTCCGCCAGGCGATATCCGCAGTGCCTGAGTAGCGCACACCTCTCGCGTGTTCGTTTTGCTGTCCCACCAAAACAATCTTGTAGAAAAGTTCGCGAAAGCGAGACGCTTTCACCAGCACGTGAGACGGGTGCGCTACCCAGAATCATGGCTGGCCAACGGCGTTTTTGGTCGATTCATTCCCGCATGCCCTCGCCGCTCGAATGCGTGATCCTGATCGGTTTGCCCGGTGCGGGGAAAAGCTCGTTGTATCGTGAGAAATTCGCAGGTACGCACCTGCACGTGAGCAAGGACCTGTGGCCGAATGCAACCAAACGCGAAGATCGACAACGAAAGCTCATTGAGGAAGCGCTCGCGTCCGGAAAATCAGTAGTCATCGATAACGTCAACCCGACTGTCGCCGACCGTGCCGCGCTGATCGGTATCGCACGGACGCACGGCGCGCGTGTCATCGGCTACTTCTTCGACGTGAACACGCGCACGGCCGTCGCGCGCAACGCTGAGCGCACCGGCCGCGGCAAGGTGCCAAACGTCGCCATCTTCACCGCCGCCAAACGCCTTCAGCTACCAACACGCGCCGAAGGCTTTGATCAACTGTTCCGCGTCACAATCGACAAAGAGCGGCAGCTTGATATTACCCAGCTCTTGGCCTAACGAATTGGAGGATGCGCCGCCGGCGCTTCGATCTGTAGCCACGGCGCTGTGTCGCCGTTTTCGTGCGACTTACCGGGCGATCGGCGGCGCTTCAGTCATCTCGTCCTACTTCGGTTCTGCCGGTAAAACGCGGCCGAACTCAGAGGTTTTGCCGCGCATCTCGAAGTAGTCGTAGGCGGCAAGAGCAACCTCGCTAACGGCGCGTTCGGCGGCGCGCTCGTCGCGGTCATATGCAGTCATGACTGCTATGGCGAATGGTCGGTTCGGCGCAAACACGATGCCAACGTCGTTGCGAACACCATCCAACTCGCCGGGTTTGTTTGCGACCTGCACGATAGGTGGCAGTTCGCGAGGGATAAAGCTCTGCTTTGTCGTCGATAACTGTTTGATCAGTTGCTTGGTCGATTCCGGGCTGAGCACTTTGCCTTTGTAAAGCGTTTCGAGTAGCCGCGAAAAGTCCTGCGGTGTTCCGACGTTCTCATCGCCGCGTCGGGCCGCCGCGATGTCCATCATTTTGCGGCGCAACATCGTTTTCGTTAGCCCGAGGCCGCGCAGCATCGCGTTCACGTTACTCATGCCGACGCGATCGATGAGCACGTTTGCGGCGGCGTTATCACTCACCGCGACCGTGAACTGCGCCAGGTCACGATTCGTGACGCGTGTCACACCCGGAGTCAGACCGACCATGATCTGACTGTCTTCGACCAGGTCTTTCGGATTGAACGTGTAGAGATCGTCCAGCTTGCTTTTGCCTGCTGCGCCGGCGCGCGCTTGTTCGTCCTGCCGATATAACTCGATCAACACCGGCAGCTTGATTGAACTCGCCGCCGTAAACACGCGCTCCGCATTACGTAACAAGCTGCGGCCATCGGTAAGGTCGCCGATTGCAATACCCATCACGCCATCGAGCCGCGCTGCGACTTCATCCGCACGCGCCTCGAGCTTCTTCCAAAGCAAGTCGCTGCCGGCGTCGCGGGGAATCATTTCTGGCTTCTGCTCGGCAGGAGTAGTGGCGGCTAGCAGTGCAGCAACGCCCAATACATTTACGCTCAGATACCTTATGAAACGGTTGGCGCGCAAAGAGTCGAGATAGCTCTGAACCGCCATCATTCGCCATTCCATTCGTCGCGCAGAAACGCGAGCGAGGTCTCAACAAATTGAGGTGCCAGTTTTCCAAAGATTGGTCCGTGACCTCCGTTTGGAATAACCCACAGATGGGAGCGCGGAATCGAAGTGAATAGCTGCGTCGCCATGTCGATAGGATACAGCGGATCGCGGTCGCCGTGGACGATGAGTGTTCGCGCGGTAATCGTCGATAAGAGAGGCGGCGTGAAGTTCATGTCGTCATAGCTATCGTTAAGCGCGTTGCTCATTCGCCAAAGCGCTCGGATTTGGCTGTCGCCGTGTTTATGCCATTGGCGCATCTGTTCCCATTCCGCGTCGGTGCGGTTGTCAGGACTTACCTGACGCATGATGGCGCGCGCCTGCTCCGGAAAATACGGCGTGGCACTCACCAGCACCATAGTTTCGAGCCGTCCTGGCTGTCGCGTAGCGACGTGGAGGAGCGTTTTTGCTCCAAGACTTACGCCGATGGCTTTGCATCGATCAATCCGCAGATAATCGAGCAACGCAAAGACGTCGAGAGCTGATTGCCGGAACGTGAACTCGCCAGAAGGATTGGTCGATCGCCCGTGACCACGCAGATCCGGCACAATTAACTGAAATCCGCTAGGAGGTTCTTTGAAGATGAGGCTCCAGTTAACGCCCGCGCCGCCACCACCGTGGAGCAAAAGAAGTGGCTCGCCTGTACCGCGGATCTCGCAGTACATCTGCATCCCGTTGATCGCGACCGTTTGGCTCCGCGTGGATGATGCCGAGTCAGCCGTCATCATGGCTTGAGCAACTCGGCTGTCGACGGGACGAGTCCCAACTGCTGAAAGAGGCCGAGCGTTTCAACAATTACCCAGTCTTCAACAATGCGGCCGCCCTCGATGCGGTGCTGTGCCACGGTTCGTATCGTTACCTCCTGTCCAGTTGGCGGGATGCCCTGCCACGGACCGATGTGCCGTCCGCGCATCGTGACCCATGAGACCACGTACGGGTCGCAAACGCATTGCAAATCGATCGCAACGGCGATGTCGGGAAACGCACCAATCCAGCTCTCGATGTGTTCTTGCAGAGGGTCAGGGCCACGCGCCCCTGAACTAATCTCCCCCGCTGCCGAACGAACCTGATGCGTCACGCATTCAGGATCGACAATCTCTGGTAGGACGTCGAACCGCCGCCCATTCCAGACTTCATTGAATAATCGGTTAATGATGTGAGCACGATTCATTCGTCCAGCGCTTCCTTACCAGTGCACAGCATCTGCTGAGAGTTGGACGAAAAGTTCTCGCCTAACCAGCGCATCCGCACTCCTACGCGGCTGCCAGTGCGGCACCGACGTCCGGAAAGACTTGAAAGACCTGGTCGAGGCGGGCGATCTCGAAGACAAGACGGACCGGTTCCTGTAAACCGGCGAGAGCAAATTTGCCGCCGTATTGCTGGACCTTTTGCATGCCTTCAATGAGCACGGCGAGACCGGAGCTGTCGATGTAGCTGACGCGGGAAAGATCGACAATCAAGGGCGAGAGCTTTTTCTCGATCATCATGTTGAGCGAGGCGGCGATATTCGGGGATACGTGCAGGTCGATCTCGCCCTCGAGCGGGAGCACGTTAGGTAAATCTTCGCGCGGCATCGGACAGGCAGCAGATACTCCCTGGTTCATTCCCCTTTCCAATCGCTCACCGTTTACCATCCGAGCGTCTCGATCAAACCGTCGACATCGGAAAAATCGTCGATCAGGAAATCGGGCTCATGCTGGGCGAGCTCTTCGCGGCTCCAGGTGCCGGTGGCGACGGCAATGGTGCGCGCACCGAATGCTTTGCCGCAAGCAATGTCGCGCGGTGTGTCGCCGATGACATCGATTTGCTCGGGCGAAAATTCGCGGCCGTGCTTTTCTTTCGCGCGCGAACGGGCGAACGGTCCGAGCTGGTTCCGGTCGTGGTGATCGTCGGCGAAGGCGCCGAATTCAAAGAAGTGCCAGACGCCGTAATGCTCGAGTTTCAACTGTGCGCCGCGTGAGATGTTTCCGGTGAGCAATGCGAGTACGACGTTTGGGCGAACACGCAGCTTCTCGAGCAACTCGAGAATTCCTGGAAGCAGTTTACCTTTGCGGCGCGGCAATTCGAGCGAGAGATGATGCGCGTAGCCGTCGAGATAGGCGCTAACGTTTTCGTTCGTCACCGGAATCTGGTGCTTTTTCAAAATGCTGATCACGATCTCGGAATCGGTCATCCCGGCGATCTCGATGTCTTCGAGATTGTCGTCGATGCCGAAGCGTTCAGCGAGCGTGCGTCTGAGCGCGTGCATGCCCGCGCCGCCAGAGTGAATAAGCGTGCCGTCAATATCGAAAAGCAACAGGCGCTTGTCCGTATTGCTCATGTCGAATGGAGCCGACACATCTCAAAACATTAAACAGCAAGAGATTCCTCGACTTCGCTTGGAATGACAAATACCTGGCGCTGTGCGCCTCGCCCAATTCGAACGGCATGACACGCTAAAGCAGCGGTACAAATCGCAGTTCGGAATTCGAAAGTCGTTAGACCGGCGGCGGACGCATTAAGAGGACGGCGATCATGCTGCCGAGGAATGCAAGCACGGCGATAGCAGCGATCGCGAAAATGATGTTGCGCGCGGGGTCTTTCTTTTCTCTCCGGCGGGGGAAAGGCGACGCATTGATGAAATCGGCCGGTGCGACGCTGGACTCGGCCGGTTTGGCGTCGATCTCCTCTGATTTCGGCAGCGGCTGTAACCCGGCGCGATCGCCTTCAAAGCGCGCGTCGACCGCACCGAAGCGGATGCGATCGTCGAACCGGAGAAGTGTGTCCGTGGCGGGGAGACCATTGACGCGCGTGCCGTTAGTCGAGCCGAGATCTTTCAGGCGGTAAGTTTGCCCGCTGCGTTCGAGCTGCGCGTGTCGGCTCGACACAGAACGATGCTCGATGACGATCGTGTTTTCCGGCGCACGCCCGATGGTTACGCGCTCCTCAACGAGCTCGTGAGCCGTCCCGCCAATCACCAGCTTCGGCATATAGGTGATGTAACGATTGTCGAATGTGGCGCAACTTTTGAAGTTGGGAATCACAGAAACGCAAGTTGAAAACTTGCGCCACTGTTTCCGGTTCGCATACTCCCGAAACCTTCCGGCATGCGAATCGAGCACACGCGCAATTTTTGCATCATCGCGCACATTGATCACGGCAAGACGACTTTGTCCGACCGCTTGCTTGAGCGCACCGGCACGGTTCAAGAGCGCGAAAAACAGGATCAGTTGCTCGATTCCATGGACCTGGAACGCGAGCGCGGCATCACAATCAAGGCGCACCCGGTGACAATGAATTACACGAGCAAGTCCGGCGAACCTTATCGGCTGAATCTGCTCGATACGCCCGGGCACGTCGATTTTGCGTATGAAGTGTCGCGCTCGCTTGCGGCATGTGAAGGTGCGCTGTTAGTGGTCGATGCCGCCCAAGGTGTGGAAGCGCAAACTGTCGCGAACGTGCACCTCGCGCACCGACAAGGACTCACGATCGTTCCAGTAATCAACAAGATCGACCTAGCGAACGCGGACGTGCCGT
>DASQXY010000237.1:0-6538 GCA_035639455.1 Chthoniobacterales bacterium
TGGCCAAAACGGTAATTCCAAAAGTGCATTCAACTCATCCCGCACGCTGCTCCAGCGGTCTGCCCATGGCCAAACTGCTGACTCAGGCATTTGATAACGGATTAGACTCATAGTTAAAAAGGTTCCTTTCTAGGTTGAAATTGTGCACTTGATTCAAAGCTGTCGACATGCCAGCTTCCGCCCGAAACGGATTTGAGACACAAATAGCTATGGTTAAATAACTTACGTATTCAACTTCGCCTTTTGAATCGCCTCTGATTGATTCAATATGTCACAGATTCCCAGTTCGACCAGCCGCCGATGCCGAGACAGATTTACACAACTGCTTAGTTGACGTTCGACAAAGTTCGGCAACAAGCTCGGTATCATGAGCGCTCGCCAATATTCGTCTGCTCGAATGAACTCCGCAGCGATCGACGAGCAGTTTATGCGTGTGGCGTTGCGCGAAGCGAAGAAAGGTTTGGGCCGAACGAGTCCCAATCCAGCTGTCGGCGCTGTTTTGGTGAGTGGCGGCCGGATCGTCGCTCGCGGCCACCATGCGCGCGCCGGTGGACCACACGCTGAAATTGCATGTCTCCAGAAGCTTGGCCGTCGTATTCCACACGACGCGACGTTGTATGTCACTCTGGAGCCGTGTTCGACCCATGGCCGCACCGCCCCTTGCGCTGATTATCTGGTCAAGCGAGGCGTGCGACACGTTGTTATTGGCGCAACCGATCCCAACCCACGGCACTGCGGTCGCGGCATCGCGCTCTTGCTCGAAGGTCGTGTGCAAGTGAGGAAGGGAATTTTGGAGAACGAATGCTCACAACTGAACGAAGGGTTTAATAAATGGATCGTAACCGGCGAACCGCTCGTGATCGCCAAGTGCGGCATGAGCTTGGACGGGCGACTGACACGCCCTCCGAGCGAAGCTCGCTCGTTGACTTCGGTGGCATCGCGGGCGCACGCACGCAGGTTGCGCGTGACAGTTGACGCGGTTCTTGTTGGCGCTGAGACGATTCGCCGCGATAACCCGCGATTGACTCTGCCGAAAGCCAGCCGAGGCACGCAACCATGGCGGGTGATCGTTACTAGGTCGGGAGACTTGCCCCCCGATGCGCGGGTTTTTCGTGACCGGCACCGTAAGCGTACACTCGTTTACCGGAAACGGAGTTTGCGCGCCATTCTGTCTGATCTCGCCCGGCGCGAAGTCACAAGTGTCCTCATCGAAGGTGGCGGCGGGATCCTTAGCCAGGCGCTGGATCAACGGTTAATCGACAAAGTTCAAATTTACGTAGCGCCGATTTTCACCGGTGGAAATGTGCTCGCATTCGCCGGAGCAGGCAGCAGTTCTACAGCTGATGCGCTGCGACTGGAACAGATACATTATGAGCGTATCGGCGATGACATTTGCATCATGGGCTATCCGCAATTCTCAAGCTCGCTTGACCGCGGCTGATTTTCGCGGAAAACTTCGCCTCATTTATGCGGTTAAATAATGCAAAGGAGGTGAACCCATTGAGAAAACTTCTCCTGATTGCGCTGGTAACACTCAGCGTATTTCTTGCAGCGGCGCCACAATCTGAGGCGGGCGTGGCGGTAGGCGTTAACCTTGGATTTCCGGTAGGCTACTACGGCTATCCGTATCCGTATCCTTATCCGTATTATCCGTATCCCTACTATCCTGCGGTGTATCCCGCGCCTGTTTATGGCTCTTTCTTTTTCGGGCGTGGTTTCGGTTTCGGGCGGCGCGTCGTCATCGTGCGTCACCCGCGAACTGTCGTGGTGCGCCACCGCTAATGCCGATAGCAATGGTCGCCGGGTAACAGGCGCGCCTGCGTGGTTTTGCGCAGGTCGCCTTTGTAGTGGCGGGCTGTGGCGGCGGTGGCAACTGCTACATCAGCGCACGTAGATTGCGGTCGCTTGAACCCGATGATTAATCAGCGGTCCGCCGAGGCTGCCGGCACCGCTATAAAAACTGTGCCGAGTAAATCCGAAGCCGCCGACGCCGATGGCTAAGCCACCGGCGGGTACATCATAGACGCTCTCCAGCAAAATGCCGTTTGCACCAAGCGCAGCGGCTTCTTCACGCAAGCGGGAGATACCCTCCTCCATGGAAGGACGATCAGGAAAAATCCAGCTCATACCAGCCGAGGAATTGATGATGGCAATGCGCTCAAAGTGCCGCGGCGGCACTTGGTAGACACGCACTGCTTCGGGGCTGATCGGCGGCCGCGGTTGACCCACGATGATCGTGTGCGTGGTGGCGCAACCGCAAACCACGCAGGTGGCCAATAGCATTGCCGAACAACTGCGAAGAAATTTCACACCAAATTAAATTCGCGTCGTACCGTTTAGTTGCGCCTCCGCACTGTAGCTGCCGTGGTCGCAGCAGCAGAATGCCTCTTTGGTTTGGCGCGGAGGGACGGCGGCACTTCTAACTGATTTGCGCGAGCTCGGCGAGAACTTCGGCATTACGCCACTCGGGTGAACACGAAATTCCGCAGTTATGACCCCGATAGCCGTCGGCTCGGCTCCCGTAAGCCCGCTGGCGCCACTTGCCTCGGGGAATGGCGTGACCTTGCGCAATTATCCGCAGGGTACTACCTCAGATCATTTTGCTTTTTCGACAGCATGGAACCGCGGGAGAAAAACGCGCGTGTCGTGGTGACCGAACACACCGACTAGCTCTGGGCGCAATTCCTGCCAAATGTGCCCACGGTGAATCTACGCCAGCGCGCCCTTATCCACGCGACTGGTTCTAGCGCTAGGTGCGGTATGATCGGCGCTGAGCCGGGCGAAATCAGCGTCGCGGCGCAGCCGAAACTGCAGGCGTAGAGGTCGGTCGCTGAGCCTGCGACGTCGGTGACTGGAACTCCTTCTTTAGTCGGTCGCTCAGGGCCGGCAGTTGCTGCTTCCGTTTAGCCTCAAATTCCTGACGCAATTGCCGCTCGATTTTTTGGCGCTCCTGCATGTACCGCGCTTCAAATAAATCGCGCCGCTTTTGATCAAGCTGCAGGCCGGACTGGCGCAAGAGGCTGTCAGCCTCGGTTTTCAGGCGTGCGCGGCGCATCTTCTCACGCTGTCGAAGTACATTCTGCTGCTGGGGCGTCATTCGCAGCCAGCGTTCTGCGTTGCGCTCAAAAATCTGTCGTTCTTCTGGAGGAAGCTGCATCCAGCGGTCTCGCACGTTAGGCGGCGGGCGCCGCAGTTGGTGATTTTGAGTTGGTGGACCTTGCCCAACAGGCGGTCCCTGCGCCAAACTGACACCCGAAGCGAAGATCGACAGTGCGATCCCCGCAGCTACAAGGTTGAATTGTCGTCCCACAAGTTACTGTCGTCCGAAGCGAGCAGGTCGTCCAGATCCGCCACAACTTCGTAATCCTGTGGATCGATTCTTGCCACCGCATCCGGCGCTCTCTGTGTCCGGCCATGTGGCCCAGCGACACGGTGCATAGTAATCACGGCGGTAAGCGCGGCAGCAGCCAACGCCGATGCGGGGATGAGTTGCCGCCAACTCAGCCAACGCGTCAAGAGTTCTGAAAATCGCGGTCTTTGCCGGATCTGCCTCAGAACGTTGCGGGCAAAGAACGGCGAGACCTGGTGCTCGGCCGCATGGCCAAGAAGATCCCACAGTTGCTCGTCATGTTCGCGTTTCATAAATCTTCCGGTCGATTGAACTAGTTACGCCGGACGGAGTTGCGCGCAAACCTTAGCTAAGACGCGACATTTATACTTCCGGAGCTTCAAGAAAACCAGCCAACTGCCGGATGCGCGTTGGGTGGCGCATTTTGCGCAGCGCCTTGGCTTCGATCTGCCGGATGCGCTCCCGGGTGACGCGAAACTGGCGGCCGACTTCCTCCAATGTGCGGCTGTAACCATCCACCAGTCCAAACCGCTGCTCGAGCACCTGCCGCTCCCGCTCTGTTAACGTCTCGAGCACATCTTTGATTTTCTCTTTCAGCAACACGATCGCGGTCATATCACTCGGGTTCTGGGCACCCTTGTCCTCGATGAAATCGCCAAAGTTAGTCTCTTCGCTTTCACCGACCGGTGACTGCAATGAGATGGGCTGCTGAGCCATCTTCAAAACCGCGCGCACGCGATCAACGGGCAGCAGAATCTCCTCGGCGACTTCCTCCGGCGTCGGTTCTCGCCCGTACTCCTGCACGAGCTGCTTTTGCACCCGCATCAACTTGTTGATTGTCTCGATCATGTGTACAGGAATGCGAATCGTGCGGGCCTGGTCGGCAATCGATCGCGTGATCGCCTGCCGAATCCACCAAGTGGCATACGTGGAGAACTTGTAACCGCGCCGGTACTCAAACTTCTCCACCGCCTTCATGAGCCCCATGTTGCCCTCCTGGATCAGATCGAGGAACGACAAGCCGCGGTTCGTGTATTTTTTGGCGATCGAAATTACCAGGCGCAGATTGGCTTCGACCATTTCCGTCTTTGCACGTAATGCGTGGCGGAGCCACTGTTTGAGCGCCTGATACTGCTGCTGATATGCATCGAGCGACAACCAAAGCGTATTCTCGAGCTCGCGCAGCTTGCTCGTCAGTAGCTTTTCTTTCTTTGCCTCCTGTGGCCGCTTCGCCAGCTCTTCCTGGAGGTAAACGGCACTGCGATACGCTTCGTCCGCCAAGTGGACGAACTCTTCGGTGACCTTTTGTTTGAAATAAAAGCGCGGATACAGCTTTTCCAGCGAAGCCACCGCGCGTTCGAAAGCCCTCTGTCTCTTCGGATCGTTCGTCGCCCCATTGCGAGCAAGTTCAGCATACTGCCGGGCAATCGAGAAGCTCAGCTTTTCCACTTGCTTGCACAGGCGCGGGAGCATCTTCATGTAACGATCCCGGCTCTCGATTTTCTTATCCAAGATCACCCGGTCAAACCGCTCGCGTCCTTCGCTCAGTTTTTGCGCGAGATCAATATGGGCCTGGGCAATGAAGCCGAAGCGGTTGATGTGCCTCTGCACCATCGCCTCGGCCTCCTCGATGCGTTTCGAAATCTGAACTTCCTGCTCACGCGTGAGCAACGGCACCTGGCCCATTTGCTTCAAATACATCCGGACCGGATCGTCGAGGATATCGAGCTTGGCTTCCGTCTTTTCGTCTTCCTCCTCTTCTTCGCTGTCCTTTTTGCCGTCCTTATAACGGTCGACTTCCGACGCCTCAATGATATCGATCTCCATCCGACGCAGCCGCGTAAGAATGGCATCCAGTTCGTCCGGGTCAGTAATACCGTCGGGCAACGCCTCGTTAAGGTCCTCGAAGGTGAGATAGCCCTGATCTTTCGCGAGCTTGATCAGCTCGCGAATGCGGCTCTGAATCTCCGCGCCGCCCGGTAGATCGGCCGGCCCACTTAGGTGCGAGCTTTCAGCCAACGCCACTTCTCTGGTGACGCGCACGAGCGCGGCGATATCCGGGGGCTTTAACGAGTCGAACTGCTGCGGCTCATCCGGCTTCTGCAGTTCTTCGGCGATCCGAGTAGAGTCGACATGGCCGAGCCGGGGCGTACGACGCCCTTTGCGCGGCGCACGGCGCGCTTTTCGTTTCGAAGGTCTGGCCAAGATAGGTGATGGATTGACTGAGACGTTCGATTTACCTGCGCGTTCGATCGACAATCACTTGTCTCCTGAGCGGGCAGACGAAAACGGCGAAAACTCGTGGAGCTGCTGACGCAGGTCAAGAATTTGTTTCTGGAGGTTCAACAGCTCGCCCGCGTTGAGTTGGGGTAGCCTTAACCGGCCCTCGGCAATCTGGAGCTGCCGTCGCAACAAAGCCTGGCGGAGCCCGTTCCACCACTGTTCAGCGATGCCGAGTGGACTCTCCGGCACCTTTTGCATTAGCCAGCTTGAGACAAGCTGCTCGTCGCCTGGCGATAAGCTGGCCATAAAAGCATTCATCGAGGCCGCATCCTCTGGGCGAAGATCGCTTTCCAGAATTCGCATGAGCAATTCCGCGCCGGGTGTTTGGTCCAGTAATTCACGCCAATTTTGCTCTAGAAGAAAATTCCGTGCCGCGTGATCGCGCAAAGCGAGCACGCAGAGCATCGCAACGTCATGTCGCGGCGCTGGCACGGCGCTTGCCTGTGGCAGCTGTCGATTGTCAGCGGCACCTTCTGGTGGTGTTTTCGGCAGAAGCGCCGCGAATTCCGGCGCTGGTACACCAAGCCGGACGCTCACCTGATTGATCACCTGCCCGCGCATTAAAGGGTCATGCACATGCGAAACGCTCTGGGCCAGCTCGCGGGCGAGCTGCATCCTCTCGCGTAAGGAGGTTCGGTCAATCTTCGCAATTCTGCGGTCAAACGAGTAATCGAAGAAATCCCGTGCCGCCGTGATGCGCTCCGCAAATCTCTCCTTTCCTTCGCGTCGAACGAGCGAGTCTGGATCTTCCCCAGAGGGGATTTCAGCCACACGTACGACCAAATTATGCTGCAAAAGTGGATCGAGCGAGCGCTCTCCAGCCTTCTGCCCAGCGTCATCTGCATCGAAACAGAGCACGATTTCGTCGACGTAGCGCTTGAGAGTCCGCGCCTGCTCAGCCGTAAA
>DASQXY010000238.1:0-4440 GCA_035639455.1 Chthoniobacterales bacterium
GGCCCCGCCGACCGCGAAATCACCGGCTAACTCGCGCAGAACTGACAAGCTGGCCAGCCCATGCACAAATAAGGCCGGCTGACAGTTCGATGTTTTAGTTAACTCCTCGATCGGGCCATTGAACATCAGATTCGTTATCCCCCGACCGAGAATTTCGTCGGCCTGTAAAAATAAATTCGCCGCCACCGCAAACTGATCACCCAAGTCGCGTCCCATGCCGACGACCTGTGCGCCTTGTCCTGCAAACAAAAGCGCGATTTTTTTCATTCGATATCCGCTCTAGTTAATGCGCTTCAGTTAAGGTGGCGAGCGGAACTTCTGGGCCTGCGGATCCGACGCAGTTCGGCGAAGGCACCGAAGCGTGCACGCAGGGGACACGTGCGCTCCCAGAATTGGCTTGCACGTGATCACCCGCTGGCGAGCATAAACGCGATTCTCAACCTTATGGCAGTTACCGTGCGAGAGATTGAGTCGCCGGACCCAGTGACGCGAGTGGCGGCGGAAGACGCAAAGCTACATCGGGGTGAAGGCGCCGACATTGGCGAGAAGATGGTGCTGAACGTGGGCCCGTCGCATCCCGCGACGCACGGCGTTCTAAGACTCGTGCTTGAGCTCGACGGCGAAATCATCACCAAAGCGATTCCGGATATTGGTTTCCTCCATCGCGGCGACGAAAAGATTGCCGAGAACATGCAGTACAACCAGTTCGTGCCGTATACGGATCGACTCGATTACTTGGCACCCCTCGCGAATAACGTCGCTTATACACTGGCCGTCGAAAAATTGATGGGCTGGGAAGTTCCCCCGCGTGGCAAAGCCATTCGCGTCATCTGCTGTGAGCTGTCACGGATCTCCTCCCATCTCATGGGGATCGGCGCGATGGCGCTCGATCTCGGCGCAATGACCGTGTTCCTGTATTCATTCACGCAACGGGAAAAAATTTACGATCTGAGCGAGCTGCTGAGCGGCGCGCGATTCACCACTTCCTACACGCGAGTCGGTGGGCAGATTCGGGATCTGCCCGACAATTTCATGCCGATGTTGCGCGATTTTCTTGATCAATTTGGGCCGGCCCTTGACGAGATGGACAAACTACTCACGCGCAATCGCATCTTCGTCGATCGCACGAAAGATATCGGCGTGATCCCGCGCGAGCGCGCCATCGCCTACGCCCTTTCCGGCCCAAACCTGCGCGGCAGCGGCATCGATCACGATCTGCGGCGCAAACACCCATATCTCGATTATGAGCAGTACGACTTCGAAGTCGTGATCGGGAGCACGGGAGATTGTTATGATCGATATCTGGTGAGGATCGAAGAAATGCGACAGAGCGCGAAAATCTTGCGCCAAGTCGCAGACAAAATTCCGAGCGGCCCAATCAATGTCGCCGATTGGAAGAACATGCTGCCGCCCAAGGCTCACGTGATGACGAAAATGGAGGAGCTGATTCACCACTTCATCGTTGTCACTGAAGGGCTCGACGCGCCGCCGGGTGAAATCTATTTCGGCGCGGAAAACCCGAAGGGCGAGCTCGGGTTTTATATCAACAGCCGTGGCGGCGGCGTTCCCTATCGCTTGAAGATTCGGGCGCCGTCTTTCGTTAACTTGAGCATCCTGCCCGAGCTGCTGCCCGGCTGTATGGTGAGTGACGTCCCGGCTGTCCTCGGCAGTCTGGACTTTGTGATGGGCGAATGCGACAGATGATCCGAAGGACGAAGCACCAGTGGCGAATGACAGAACAATTCAGGCGGTGAATCCCGAGAATCATGGAGGGAGATTGGCGAACTCTTTGGAGCTCCGTCATTTCTTCGGCATCCGTCATTGGTCATTGATTATTGCGCGGCTCGCGCTCGTGCTCGCGGTCGCCCTGATGCTCGGTTGCGGGCGCCGCATTACGAAGGCGAACGTCGACGAAGTTACTGAAGGGATGTCGAAGAAACAGGTGGAATCGATTCTCGGGCCACCAAGCGACATCGATAACAAAGATTTCCTGATTATGAAGAAAACGACTTACGTCTACCACCAGGGCAAAGACACGGTCACGATCGTTTTCAAGGACGACAAGGTCACCGAAAAACAGAGCACCCTCTCCGACTAATCGCGTTTTCCGTGGACTCGACGAGCACAGTCGTTCCCGCCGAGTTGGAGCGAAGAATGGATGAAGCGATCGGCCAGTTCCCGGCCGAGCATAAACGGAGCGCGTCGCTGCCGTTGCTGCACCTGTGGCAGGAACATTTCGGTTTCATCAGCGACGCAGCGGTGAAATGGATTGCCGCCAAGCTCGGGCTGCAGCCGATCAACATTCTCGAGCTAGTCACGTTTTATCCGATGCTGCGACAAACGTGCGCCGGTAAAACGAACATCCGGGTCTGCCGGACACTGAGCTGCGCGATGGCTGGCAGCTACCAGCTGATGGAAAATGTCTGCGCCGCAACCGGCATCCAGCACAAACTCGAGCAAAACGGAATGCACAATCCGATCTCCGTCAGCCCAGACGGAAATTACTCCATTGAGTTCGTCGAATGTCTCGCCAGCTGCGGCACCGCGCCGGTTTGCATGATCAATGAAGAGCTGCACGAAAACGTCCAGCCAGATTCCGTTATCGATCTGATCGAGAATCGAGAATCAAGAATCGTGAATCGAGCAGAACCCCATGCTTTGGAGAGACGGTTGGTTTTCAAAAACATCGGGCGCTCGGATTGGCAGATCGACATCGACACCTATCTCAGGGACGGCGGCTACGAACAGTTGAAGAAAGCCGTTACGATGTCGCGCACAGACATCGTCAATGAGGTGAAAACGTCGGGCTTACGCGGCCGCGGCGGCGCCGGTTTTCCCTGCGGCGTAAAATGGAGCTTCATCAAACCGGACGAACCGAAGCCGGTCTATTTGATCTGCAATGCGGATGAATCCGAGCCGGGGACGTTTAAGGATCGGTATATCGTTCATGAGGACCCGCACCAACTGCTGGAAGGGACGCTGATCTCGGCTTACGCGGTCGGCGCACAGACAGTTTACATCTACATCCGCGGCGAATTCCCCGAAGGCGCAAAGATCCTCGCGCGCGCGATCGAGGAAGCGCGCGAGCACAACTTCCTCGGTAAAGACATCCTCGGCAGCGGATTCGACTGCGAGTTTTACATTTACCGGGGTGCGGGCGCTTACATTTGTGGCGAAGAAACCGGCCTGATCGAGTCGCTCGAAGGCAAGCGCGCCTATCCGCGCATCAAGCCTCCGTATTTTCCGGCGGTGCTCGGCCTCTACATGTGCCCGACGATCGTCAACAACGTCGAAACACTTTGTCACGTGAAGCACATCATTGCCATGGGCGGCGCGGCCTACGCCCGGCTCGGCCGGCCTAACAACACCGGCACCCGCATCGTTTGCGTAAGCGGCGATGTCGTGAGGCCGGGTTACTTCGAGATCGAACTCGGCAAAGTAACGATGGGCCAGCTGATCTATGAGATGGCCGGCGGTTTGCAGCCCGGCCGCACGTTGAAGGCGGTGATCCCTGGCGGCAGTTCCGCCAAAGTATTGCGCGGGGACGAGCGATTCAAAATCAAAGATCGACAACCGGACGGATCGACAATTGAACGCGAAATGACGATCGACGAAATTCCGATGGATTTCGATTCGCTCACCGCGACTGGTTCGATGGCCGGCTCGGGTGGCGTGATTGTTCTCGACGATTCGCGCGACATGGTTTGGGCGCTGAACAACATCAACCGATTTTACGCACATGAATCGTGCGGTCAGTGCACGCCATGCCGGGAAGGAGCGCTCTGGATGCAGAAAATCACCGATCGCATGTTGGCCGGTGGCGGCGCTAGCGAGGATCCACAGACACTAAAGAAAATCGGCGACAACATCGCGGGCCGGACCATCTGCGCGTTCGGCGAGGCGTGCGCGTGGCCAACGCAAAGCTTTGTCGAAAAATTCCCGGAAGAGTTTGCCGCGCGCGCGCAAAAATCGGTGCCGCCGCCGCTGCCTCCCGAATACACCCCGGAAGAACTGATCGAAGAACAAGAGATTCCGGTTACACCAATGGCGCACGATCCCGGGTGGGAAAAAGCCGGTACCGCCGGCACGATCTAGCTCCTACTCTTTCTCACGCTCATGCTCTTGCTCTAATCTGGCGAATGAAAGCGTATTTTGATCACGAGAAGCTAAACGTTTATCAAATGTCGCTCGTGTTTAATCAGTGGGTCGGTGAACTTCTGGGTTCGATTGAGGCAAAGGCCGCTGCAAAAGATCACCTGGATCGCGCTGCAACGAGCATTCCACTGAACATTGCTGAAGGAAATGGAAAGTTCTCTAGGCGAGATCGCGCCAGATTTTTCGACACGGCACGTGGATCCGCGGTCGAAGCCGCGGCAAGCCTTGACGTTTTAGTTTCGCGCAAGTTGGCAGCAGCGGCGCAGGTCGCGGCGGTAAAGGAGC
>DASQXY010000239.1:0-13333 GCA_035639455.1 Chthoniobacterales bacterium
CTACTTGAGCACGGAAGTCTGGATGACTTGATCGAACAACGAAAGCGCGTCCCGGAGCAAAGGCTTTTGCAAACTGGCATTCAAATCGCCAGCGGCCTCCGCGCAGCGCAAGCGAAAGGCCTCATCCATCGCGACATCAAACCTGCCAACATTCTCTTTGCCAACGAATACACCGCTAAGATCGGCGACTTCGGGCTCGTCGGGGTCACCGCGCACACCGCGGAGGCACGTGGCGAAATTTGGGGAACACCCTACTACGTCGCGCCAGAACGACTTGACAGGCAAGTGGAAGATTTTCGCAGCGACATCTACAGCCTCGGCGCGACTCTTTATCACGCCTTGGCCGGCCGGCCACCAATTGAGGGCGATACCACTTCGGCAACCGAATTGCGGAAGCTCAAGCAGCAACGGTTCGATCTGCGCCGCATCGCGCCTGATGTTTCGACAACCACAGCCGAGGTCTTGCAGCGCATGATCGCTCCAGCGCCCGCAGAGCGCTTCGCGTCTTACAATCAGCTCATTGAAGAACTAGAGCGCGCGCTGAACGCAACCGCAACCGCTATCGAAGCGCCCAAGATCCAGGCACCGACGGTGACCCGCAAATCTCGGCGGGTTGCAGGCATCGCCACTGTCACGCTGGTTTTTGTGGGAATCGGCGTGTTCGTCTTCACCTGGAATTCAAAACGCTCGAACACCAAGGGTGGGGTCCGCACGGCGGACAACGCGCACCCGCAAGCTTCGGGAACACAGCGGACCGGAGTCGGTGCTGCCGCGGAATCACCCGGACACATTTCCTGGGAAGCAGCGCTCGCCGGCTATAAGCAACATCTTGCGCTCTATGATTTCGCCGGTGCGCGGAAGTCAATTCAGGCTGCGCAGGTCACCGACCGCTCAGCGGTTAAATCCCAAGAAGCGATGGCCATGATCGCGCAGTGGCTGGTCGACTGGAAAGAGAAACTGATTCTCGATCTTAACAAAAAGCAATTCCGCGGCGCATTGACCGATACAAACGGCGTACAGTACACGGGGATCGTCGGCGCGAATGCCGATCAAATTATGCTAAAAACACGCTACGGCGTGATTGGAGCGCGCTGGCCGACGTTATCGCCAAGTATTCTGCTGGGCGTTTCGGCTTCATTCATTTCGCCGGAAGCGCACGATCGGGCCGACCGGCAATGGCTCTGCGCCGCGTTCGCGAGTCAGACTGGCCAACGAGAAGAAGGCCGCCGATTCGCCGAAGCCGCGGCCAGGGCAAAATCAGAATACCGTCGGCAGATCAGTTTACTTTTATCACCGCCTTCAAGATCCCGATGATCTGCCGGTGCGTGGTTGAGACATCCGCTGGCGGCGGTGTACGCGTTCTCAAGACTGAACTGGTTGGAACCAATGGACAAAGCACTAGCAGGCAAAAAGGTAGCGATCCTCGTCGCCGACGGATTTGAGCAGGTTGAAATGACGAAACCGCGCGAAGCGCTCGAAAACGCAGGCGCAGAAACGAAAGTCGTCTCGCCAAAATCCGGTCAGATCCAGGGTATGCATCACGCCGATAAAGGAGACAAATTCGATGTCGAGCTTACGCTGGAGGAAGCGCGCCCGGATGAGTTCGACGCGCTCATGATTCCTGGTGGGTTGATGAATCCGGACCAACTGCGCTCAACGGTGGAGGCCCTCGAGTTCGTTCGACATTTCTTCAGCCGCGGCAAACCGGTCGCGGCGATCTGTCACGGCCCGTGGGTGCTCATTGACGCGGGAGTTGTACGCGGCCGCACCCTGACGTCGTGGTCCGCCATCAAAACGGACGTGATTAACGCTGGAGGCAACTGGGTGAATGAGCAAGTCGTCGTCGATAATGGTCTTATCACCAGTCGCAAACCGGATGATATCCCGGCGTTCAATCAAAAGATGATCGAGGAATTCGCCGAGGGTAAGCACGTCCCAAGTCGGCAGCCGCAGCGTGCCAAAGCCGCCGTAACTTTGGAAACCTGACGCAATCCCCTTGCGGTAGTGGCGCGTGTGACCGCCCGAACGCGGTCGCAAAACAACTGTCGGTGCTCGGAGAGCCCCGCTACATTAATTGCGCGATGACGACGGCGAACAAAATCACCGTGCTCCGGATCTTGATGATCCCTGCCTTCGTCACAATGGCCATTTACTATGGGGAGAGCATTGAGCGGGGCGCGCCGCTGGAATGGCAGCGGTTCACTGCGATCATGATTTTTCTCGTCGCATCTGCCAGTGACGGGCTGGATGGCTATGTTGCCCGCCGGTATAATCAGCGTAGTTCGTTAGGCGTCATTCTCGACCCGATCGCCGACAAAGGCTTGTTGCTCAGCGGGATTATTACGCTCAGCATTAGTAACTGGAGTGAGAGCGATCCCGAGTATGGCAGGTTTCCAGTTTGGTTTCCCGTGCTTGTCATCACACGCGATGCATTCATCCTACTCGGCGCCATTATCCTGCATTTGCTGAATGGCAAGGTTCGCGTTAAACCGAACTGGACCGGAAAGGTCGCCACAGTTTTGCAAATGATCGCGATCGCGTGGGTCATGTTGCAGTTTCGCTTCATTCCATTGCTCGTCGTCGTTATTTGCGCGGGCTTGTTTACTTTCATCTCCGGCGTCGTCTATCTCCTGGATGGAATTCGCCAGTTGCAGGTCGAGGGCCACGCTCACGCGCGCGCCGATTAGAGTCACCACCCTGCGATGGACGGCACTCCATCAATGCCGAGCGTCGCGATTATCGGCCGGCCGAATGTCGGCAAGTCTGCGCTGTTTAATCGGCTGGTTGGCCGCAAAATCGCCATCATCCACGATCAACCCGGCATCACGCGCGACCGTCTGTCCGCACTTTGCACCCGCGGCGCGCAATCGTTCCAGCTCTGGGACACTGGTGGAATCATCGGCGGTGGTGAGACCCAGTTGACGGCCCAAGTCCGTAGCGCGGCGGAAGAAGCTTTGCGGCAAAGCGATCTCATTCTGTTCGTCGTCGATGCGCAGCAAGGGATCTTGCCAATGGACACAGAGCTGGCGCGGACGCTTCGCAAGTCGCAGAAGCCGGTCATTTTTGTCGTCAACAAAGTCGACCATCCGAGGCATGAGGCGCTCGTCGCTGATTTTGATTCGTTAAGTTTCGATCACGCAATTGCCGTGAGCGCCGAGCACAACCGCGGCATACCTGAGCTGCTCAGCAAGATTGACAATTTGTTGCCGTCGGGAATCACGCCTCGACCCTCAAATCTCAAACCTCCCCTCGCGATTGCCGTGATCGGCCGGCCAAACGTCGGCAAGTCGTCGGTCATTAACGCGATCGTGCAACAACAGCGCGCGATTGTAAGTGAACTACCCGGCACGACGCGCGATGCCGTCGATATCTCCTTCGAACGCGACGGACAACAGTTTGTGTTTATCGACACGGCTGGAATTCGCCGACGCGGCAAGCGTTCGACTTCCGTCGAAGTGTTCAGCGTCATGCGCGCAGAACGCAGCATCCGCCGCGCTGATCTCTGCATTTTGATCGTAGATCTTACAAGCGGGGTTACGGCGCAGGATAAACGTATTGCCGGTCTGATCCAGGGCGCGCACAAAGCCGCCATTGTTGTGCTCAACAAATGGGATTTGTTCAAACCGAACCGCGGCGAAAATCGCGTCATCCTCCAGCTGGTTCATGAAGCGCGCGAACAGCTTTTCTTCATCGATTACGCACCGGTCTTGGTCGCTTCCGCACAGACCGGCGAAAATGTGGCGAGGTTGTTCCGCATCATCGGCAAGGTCGAGCGCGATTCACGTGTGCACATTGGCACCGGTGTGCTCAACCGGTCGTTGCGCGCGGCGTTTGCGGCGAACCCGCCGCCGACCAAATCGGGCAAACGACTCAAGCTATTCTATGCCGCACAAACAAGCGGCAAACAAGACCGACATCTGCAGCCGCTGGAGTTCGTGCTTTTTGTCAATGACCCCCGACTATTAACGGACCAGTACCGCCGCTATCTGGAAGCGCGAATCCGCGAAGTACAGCCATACGTCGGGTTGCCCATCATCCTGATGTTGCGTCCACGCGAGCAAAGGCGCTCAACCGCTTAGTGATCATGTGAGTAGCCTCACCTCATTCCCCCGCTCAGTGAGGGAGACGCGGACGGGTAGCGTCGGTGAGGTGAGATCTTCACCGATAAAGACGCGCGCGAAATGAATCGCAGGCCCGGAGGCTTGCGCCACTTTCGCTGCTTGATCGAACGTTTCTTCCAGCGCATCTGTCTCAAAACCGACACATGAAATCCACCCAGGAGATCACGGCCGAAGTGCAGCAACACGGGCGATGGATTCCGGCAGTCCGCGAGCAGGTCGGCCGTGTGGTTATTGGTCAGAAATATCTTGTCGATCGATTGTTGCTAGGCTTGCTCGCGAACGGCCACATCTTGCTCGAAGGCGTGCCCGGTCTGGCGAAAACGCTCACCGTCAAAACGATGGCCGCTTGCATCCAAACCCGCTTTCAGCGGTTGCAATTTACCCCTGACCTTTTGCCGGCTGATTTGATCGGCACGCTCATTTACAATCCGCGCACTGGCGAGTTTACGACAAAACTTGGCCCGATTTTCTCGAATCTAATCCTCGCGGATGAAATCAATCGCGCACCGGCCAAGGTGCAGAGCGCGCTGCTGGAAGCGATGCAGGAACGCCAAGTGACGATTGGCGAGCAGACTTATCCATTGTCCGACCCATTCCTCGTCCTCGCGACGGAGAACCCGATTGAGCAGGAAGGCACCTACCAATTGCCCGAAGCGCAGCTCGACCGGTTCATGTTTAAGTTGAACATCGGCTACCCGCAAAAGAAAGAGGAGCGCACGATCCTTGATTTGATGGCGACTTCGGCGCCGGATCTCAGCGTCGAAGCCGTGGTCGACCCGCAACACATCATCGCCGCGCGTGAAGTCGTCAACCAGATTTACATCGATGAGCGGGTGAAAGATTACATTGTCGACGTTGTCTGGGCGACGCGCGACCCGGCAGCTTATGGTTTGCGACTCGAAGGCTTAGTTCGCTACGGCGCCTCACCCCGCGCAACCATTTACCTCGCGCTCAGTGCGCGCGCGCACGCCTTTCTAAATGGACGTGGCTACGTTACGCCGCAAGATGTCAAGAGCATCGGTCCCGATGTCCTACGGCATCGAATCATTGTCAGCTACGAAGCCGAGGCCGAAGGCGTAACAAGTGAGACGATCGTCGAGCGGGTTTTCGCCGGTTTGCCGGTGCCGTGATTCGCACCGGGAGGTCGTGAATTGCGGAAATCAAGCTCTTGGTGAGGCGATGGAGACGCAGTCATGGCTCGATCACGCATTGGAGTGTGAATATCTGAACGCGGCCGAATTTTCCGGGCGTGATCAGTGTTGGCAGAAAATCGGCGCAATGCTTGCCAGGATGATTGAGGGTGCAGACGAGTTTTGCAAACCACCATCCACGATCTACAGCGGGCAACCCCAAATCCGATGGAAACGACTCCTGAGATCTTAAACAAGATCCGCACGCTCGAGATTAAAACGAAGGGATTGGTCGAGACGGCTTTCGCTGGTGATTACCACAGCGTGTTCAAGGGCCGCGGCATGAATTTCGAGGACGTGCGCGAGTATCAACCTGGCGACGAGATTCGCACTATTGATTGGAACGTGACCGCCCGACTGGGTACCGCGTTTGTGAAAAAATTCACCGAGGAACGCGAGCTCACGGTCATCTTGATTGTCGATGTCAGTGCTTCGGGAAATTTCGGGAGCAGCACGCAATCAAAACGCGAGCTTGCAGCCGAAGTCGCCTGCCTCCTCGCCTTTAGCGCGATCCGCAATAATGACAAAGTCGGACTGATTTTGTTTTCGGATCGGGTCGAGCTTTTCATTCCGCCAAAGAAGGGGCGGTCACATACATTGCGGCTGATTCGCGAGATCCTCTTTTTCGAACCACAGGGCCGCGGCACGGATCCGGCACTTGCGCTCGATTATCTGAACAATGTCGTAACCCGGCGCGCAGTCGTCTTCTTCATCTCCGACTTTCAAGCACCAGATTTTTCGCACGCGCTGGCAGTCAGCGGTCGGCGTCATGATTTCATAGCTATTCACGTCGAAGATGAACGCGAAGAGACATTGCCAAACATCGGAATTATCACTCTCGAAGACGCGGAGACTGGCGAACAAATCGAAATCAATACGGCCGATCGCGCGACCCGGCAGCGCTTCGCCGACTTAGCTGAGGCAAGAAAAGCGGATTTGGCGCGGGTTCTGCGACGTAATAACATCGACGCGATTGCACTGCGTACCGGTCGGGATTACCTCCCGGCATTGCGGTCGTTTTTTAAACAGCGTGAGCGGCGTCTGGTTACCCGATGAGACGGGACATAGACTTTCAGTCTTTGTGGCGCGCGGGGCTATACCCCGCTGAAGAAATCGCGGAGAAAATCTCCAGTAATCGCACACGCCAAAGGCCTATGTTCCGCAGTTTTGGAGCTGCGAAATGATATGTCGATCCTGGCTGCCGAACAATTTCACGATATCGCGCCGCCCGTCGATTACTCGCTCATTCCGCCATGGCTGATCTTCGCCGCAAGCCTCGCCGGCCTGGCACTGCTTGGCTGGGTTGTGTGGTTTATCGCGCGCAGACGCAAACGGCCGCAACCACCGCAATTGCCTCGCGAGCGCGCGATCGAAGCGCTGCAACGTATCGCTGCGCAGATCGAAAAAATGACTCCATATCAGTTCAGCATCCGCGTCTCCGATATCCTGCGTCGGTATGTAACCGAGCAATACGCCGTGCCGTTGACGCGGCAAACGTCTGTCGAGTTCCTCAATTCGGTGCGGCGATCATTGAGCTTTTCGGATGAGGAAAGAATCTTGCTCGCGGATTTTCTAAACCGCTGCGACCTGATCAAGTTCGCGCGTTACAATGCCACGGCCAAAGAGAGTCGGCTGCTGCTCGAAGAAGCGACCCGGTTCGTGAAAGGAGGAGAGCTTGCGACTGTTTAATTACTGGCCGACGAGCAGCACGCTTGTATTCGGCCGTGTATCGTGTCATTCCGAGCGAAGTCGAGGAATCTCTTACTGTTCTAGTCATTCTCTGCCTTTGCTCGCGAACAGGTAGAAATGTTTCGACTCCGCTCGATATGACAAAGTTGTTTGACTCATGGCCGGTAAACGCCGCGGTCAGCTTCGCGCAGCCGTGGTTATTATTGCTCTTACTTGCGATTCCATTGCTCGCCTATTTGCGCGGCAAACGCGGGCCGTCTGCGGCACTGACGTTTTCATCCACCACCACGTTGCAAGCGATCGGAAAGGAGAGTGCAGCGCGCGCCGGGAAATTTTTGCGTGCGCTGGTTTTCGCGGCGCTCGCGTTTTTCGTCCTTGCGCTGGCGCGGCCGCAGCTCGGCAAAAGCCTGACCGAGATTGAGGCGAGCGGAATCGACATCATGCTGGTGCTCGATGTGTCCGGTTCGATGTTGACCAAAGATTTCACCATCGGCGGCGAAGAAGCGACGCGAGTGGATGCGATTCGCGAGGTAACACGCAAGTTCATTGAAGGCCGACCGAACGACCGGATCGGCATCATCGCGTTCGGCGGACGACCGTACGTGGTGAGCCCAATGACCCTGGACCACGATTGGTTGCTTCAGAACCTCGATCGCGTCAGGATCGGGCTGGTCGAAGACGGCACGGCGATCGGCTCGGCCATAGCGGTCGCGGCCAATCGGCTAAACGACAAGCGCTCCAAAAGCCGCGTTATGGTACTGCTGACGGACGGCGAAAACAATGCCGGCAAAATTTCGCCAGAGACAGCCGCCGAAGCGATTAAAGCGTTGCATCTCCATTTCTACGCAATTGGCGCGGGCATCAACGGCATCGCGCCTGTGCCGATCTTCACCGATCGAGGACCTCTCACCGACAGCGACGGAAACATCCTCTACCAAAACCAGCCGGTGCAATTCAACGAGTCCGGTTTACGACGGGTGGCGGACATCGCCGGCGGGAAATTCTTCCGGGCAACCGACACGAAATCGCTACAGCAAATCTACGATGATATCGACAAGCTAGAGAAAACGACGGTAACAGTGAAAAAATATCAGCAGTACCGCGATCTCTTTTCGCTCTGCATGATGAGTGGCGCGGCGTTATTGCTCGGCCAGATTCTGTTGTCGCAAACGGTTTGGAAAAAGTTGCCGTGAGGATCCGCTGCATCGCTTCAACACTTCAACGGTTTAACGAGCGACGATGAGCTTCGGCGCTCCAGAATGGTTTTGGGCGCTCCTAGCGATTCCGGGGCTGGCGGCGTTGTACCTGCGTGCCGAGCATCGCGCTGCCGAACGCTTACGCGAATTCGTTTCGCCGCGACTTCTCCCGCAACTTGCAGCCACAATTGATCGGCGTCGCCGCGCCGTCCGTTTCGGCCTGCACCTATTTGGTTTGGCACTGGCTATTGTCAGTCTCGCCCAACCGCGTTGGGGTTACACGTTTCAGGACGTAAAACGTAAAGGACTCGACCTGCTGCTCGCGGTCGATACGTCCCGCAGCATGTTGTCTAACGATGTCGCGCCAAATCGCCTCGAACGCGTCAAGCTCGCCACGCAGGACCTCATCAGTCAACTCCAAGGCGACCGCGTCGGCTTGATCGCGTTCGCGGGCCGCGCCTTTTTGCAGGCGCCGCTGACGATTGATTACGAAGCCGCGGTCGAGTCGATCAATGATCTCGACACGAAAACAATACCTGAGGGTGGGACGAACATTTCGGAAGCAATTTCTCTCGCCACACAAACGTTCGGGAAAAGCGCAATGGGAAATCGCGCGCTCATCATTTTCACCGACGGCGAGGAGCTGAGCGGTGACGCGGTGAAAGCCACCAGGAGTGCCGCGGAAGCCGGTGTACATATTTTCACAATCGGCGTCGGTACATCGCAGGGATCACTCATTCCGATCGGCGCCGAAGGCGATGGAACAGCATTTGTCAAAGACGCCAGCGGCCAGGTGGTGAAATCGAAACTCGACGAGAAACGATTACAGGAAATCGCGCAGATTGGCGGTGGAGTGTACCTGCATCTGGAGAACGGGCAGCGTACCACGCAGCAGCTTTATACCGAGGGCTTGTCAAAACTGACAGCCGCGGAGATGGACGTTCGTTTGTCGCGCCAGCCAATCGAACGCTACGAGTGGCCCCTCACTCTCGCGCTTCTCGCTCTCACATTGTCGATCTTAATTCCCGAGAGAAAACGAGAGCGCGCGGCACGTTATTCCAAGACGCCGGCGAACGTCGCTGCAGCCGCGGTCGCAATCCTTCTTTGCTGCGGCGTAGACGCGCTGGCCTCTGTGCCGGCGCTCGACGCCTATCGCGAAGGTAAATACGAAGAAGCATACCGCCAGTTTCAGGAGACGCTGAAATCGCACCCGAATTCGCGGGCTGAGGACCAGCTGCAATTCGATTCCGGTGCGGCAGCTTACAAACTGAAGGACTACGGAAAAGCACTCGAAGCGTTCAGCCAGGCTTTGCTTTCGCCGGACGCGGGGTTGCAGAGCATGAGCCATTACAACCTTGGCAACACGCTCTATCAGCGCGGCGAAATACAGCCGAACGATGAAAAGAAACTAACTGATTGGACGAACGCTTTGCAGCATTACGAACAGACGCTCAAGCTCGAGCCGCAAAACCAACAGGCGAAGGATAATTACGAGTACGTCAAGAACAAGATCGAAGAGCTGAAGAGAAAGAGAGAACAACAGCCGCAGCCGTCCCCATCACCACCGCCGCCTCAGCCGAAGCCACAAAAGAACCAGGGCAAAAACCAGCAGCAATCCCAGCAGAACCAGCAATCATCGCAAAATCAACAACAACAGAATCAGGACGAGCGACAACAGCAGCAACGGCAACAAGAGCAGGCTCAAAATAAACCTGAAGCTGGTCAGAATCCAAAGCCGCAAGACCAACAGAGTGAGGCAGAGGCGAAGAACGAGCCGCAGCAAAAAAAACAACAGCAGCCTGGCGAAACTCCCTCACCATCACCGGAAGAACAGGATCACCAGCAGCCGCAGCCTTCGCCCGGAGAACAGCAGCGAAATCAACCCGGCGCGATGCAATCACCGAGTGAGCGTCAGGCGGAGGAATCCCCCACTCCCGGTGAAGGCGAAAATGAGAGTCCGAGTCCGTCGCCCGGAGAAGGCGAAGGCGCCGAAGAAACGCCGGGTCCCTCGGCCAGTCCAACTGAATCGCCAGCTAAGAAGATGGCCGGCGAAATCAAAGGCGGCCGCGGCGAAGAATCTGCCAAGCCGCCGGACAAAGCAGCCGAATTGGCTGATATCGATAGCGAAGATCGAGGCAAGATGAGTGAGCGGCAGGCCGAAGCGCTGCTCGAATCAATGAAAGACGAGGAGGCACGCGTCCGGCTGGATGAACACAAGCGTGCACGCCGTGTCTATAACGACTGGTAAACCGATCCGCCTTCACCGAGGCTATGGCGGACAAGCGTTTGAGTGAACATGTCGATCTACCGCTGGGCTGTTTTGCCGATGATCGCATTGAGCCTGCCCAGTCACGCATTTGCCGAATCCCCGAGTGTCACCGCGGTTCTGAGTAACTCGGAGGCCGCAGTTGGTGAAACGGTGCAGTTGCAAATCAAGGTCAGTGGTTCGGGCGCGAAGCCGCCGAGCGAGATCAGCATCGATGGCCTGGACATTCGCCAGACCGGCACGGAACAGCGCTATGAGATGAACAACTTCAACGTCTCACAAAGCGTCGTCTACAATTACACCATTCTCCCGACCCGCGCCGGCACATTCAAAATCCCGCCGCAACCAGTTCGCGTCAGTAATCAAATGCTGCGCACACCCGAGCTGACGCTGCACGTGAGCGACTCCACTGCCGGTTCCGCAACAGCGCGAGTCCCGCGCAGTTCCGGGTCAATCGACACGAGCAAGCTGCTTTTTGCTGAGCTGATCGTACCGAAAAAGACGGCGTACGTCGGCGAAATGATACCGGTTGAGGTCCGGCTCGGGTTTGATCCGCGTGCGCGGCCGAAACTGATTGATGGACCGGAAATCAGCGGGCAAGGCTTCACCGCGCAGAAGCTCCATCAGGCCGGAGAAAATGTGGAAACAATCAACGGCAAACCCTACGACGTGGTCACGTTTAAGAGCGCGGTCGCCGCCGCCCGGGCCGGCACGTTTCAGATCGGCCCAGTAACGGCAAAGGCGCAAGTAGCCATCCCGCGCCGTGCCGGTGCGGCGCGTTCACGCTCGCCATTCGACTTGTTCAGTCTCGATGATCCGTTTGCGGACCCATTCTTTGCCGACCCATTCGGTCGGCTTGCGGAGCGTCGCGAAGTTGATCTGAAAAGCGAACCAGTCGAGTTCGAAGTAAAACCGTTGCCGCCAAATGCGCCGCCGGGATTCACCGGTGCAGTCGGCAATTTCACCGTGAGTAGCGAAGCCAAGCCTACGACGGTGCAAGTCGGGGACCCGATCACGGTAAGATCGACAATCACCGGCCGCGGCAACTTCGATCGTGTGAATGCGCCCGATCTGCAGGATGAGCGCGGCTGGCACAAGTATCCGCCGAGTTCCAGTTTCAAGCAGGACGACGATGTCGGCATTAGTGGCACAAAGACATTCGAGATGGTGATTTCGCCCAACGAGAACAAGCGCGCTGTCCCGCCGCTGGTTTTTTCATTCTTCGATCCGGCAAAACAGAAATACGTGGCGGTGAACACCCAACCCATTCCGGTAATTGTTTCAGGTGCTCCGGCAACACCGGCACCAGTCGCCAGCATAGCCGCTTCACAACCGCCCGGGGTCAGCCCAGCCTCCGCGGCGGCTTCGGCGCGTATCGCGCCGAAGCCGCAGGACATTCTCTACCAACTGAACGATCGGGGGCCCACGGCGTCGTTCGCGCCGCTTTTCATGCGGCGCGAGTTCTGGGTTGCCCAAGTCGCGCCACTTCTCGCGCTGCTCGCGTTCGTCGCATGGAATGTTCGTCAGAGGCGGCGCGATAGCCGTCAGGCGCGCCGGGTCGCAACACTGGAGCATGAGTCGAGCGAGCTTTTGCGCCGGTTGCGAAGGAGGGACCTTTCGCCGGCGGAATATTTTTCGGATGCCGCGCGCGCGGTTCGCCTCAAAACTGCGCTTGCGAAAGATGTCGACCCAAACGTGGTCGACGCCGAAATGGCAGCGTCAGCATTCGCGCTGGATGAAGTCTCCCGCGCGCAATTGCAGCGGCTGTTCGAACGTAACGACGAGTTGCGTTACAGCGGACGGCCAAACGGCGCCGAAACCATCAACGGCGAAGATCGACGAGAAGTTCTCGACCTGATTGAAAGCCTGCGCACATGAAACGGAAAATCATCATGAATTTTACCGGCGCGCTGATTTGCTTACTGACGGTTCGGTCGATATTTGCGCAACCGGATAAGGAATTTGCGAAAGCGACTCAGCTGTACTCGGCAAGCCGCTTCCAGGAGGCGATTACTGGTTACGAAGCGCTCGTCCATTCCGGCGATTGGAGCGCGAATTTATTTTACGATCTGGGCAACGCTTACTTCAGGGTCGGCGATGTCGGGCGCGCGATTTTGAACTATGAACGAGCGTTGGCCCTGGAGCGCCATCATCCGGAAGCGAAAGCGAACTTGCAGATCGCGCGCGATCAGGCGCGCGCTCTTGAACTCACGGCCGGGCCAGTCGAGCGCGTTCTACGATTCGAAAGCGTCAATCAGTTCGCCATCGCGGCGGCAATCGCGTTTTGGATTGCGGCGTTTTCACTCGTTCGGCGGTTGTTTGCGCAGCGGCATGGTGCCGGAGCAATTGCATCGTCGATCTTGTCACTCTTGATCTTCGCAGGCGCGGCATTCGCCAGCTACCAATTGGAGAACGGTGCACAAGGCAAAGCTTTGGCCATCGTAGTTGCAAAAGACGTGGAGGCGCGCCTGGCAACGGCCGATAACGCCCACAGCGTGCTGGCTTTACCGCCGGGCAGTGAAATTCAAGTTCTAAGCACCCGGGGCGATTGGATTTACGCTGAGCTGCCGAATAACTTGCGCGGCTGGCTCCCAGCGAAAAGTGCTGAACTAGTGCGGTTGCAACTGTAGCCACGGGCCTGTAGCCCGCCTCATTGTCAGACTAATGGCGCATAGCGGCGTGGCTACAGATTGCCAGCTGTCATTGCAGTTGCCGCCGTCACTGTGCATTTCCGAATGCCGCGAGTAAGATTAAGAGAAAGAGGAAAGCGAAATGAATGCGGAGATGGATGTCGGCACCGATAAAAAGGCACTACAGATTAACATCGACGCGAAGAGGTACGGCACGTTCGCGGAGATCGGCGCCGGGCAG
>DASQXY010000240.1:0-4710 GCA_035639455.1 Chthoniobacterales bacterium
AGGATCAGCGACAGTAAGACCGAGAGATAGCTGAACTCATCCATGCAAGGGCAGAGTATGCGAGCGCTGCGGATGCTAACAGATCGTGCGTTGTCCTGTCGATCTTCGCTCGCCCTGCATGCCGGCTACGATGGCGCTCAGTCGTGGAGCGTATACGCCATGCGGCGTGCGGCGCGTCACCTGCAGCTCCCGCTTCCCACCGCTCGGGGCACACAGCGTCAGTGCCTAGGACTATTCCTCGAACACCCGCTCGATCTCGCCGACCTTGCGCTGCACTTTGCCGCCGATTTTGTCCGTCGTCCCGCGGTTCTCAAGATCGACATCTCTTGTCGCCCGGCCGGCTTTCTCTTTCAACTTGCCCTTGGCTTCTTTCACTCTGCCTTTGGCGCGGTCTTTCGTGCTTGCTCTCATACACGAATGGTTCGCGCGCCGCCGCTAGTTCAGCCGTGGTGGTCGGCCGAGAAATAACGTGGCTCATCCAGCATGGACTGCGAAGTGCTCCGAGACGACGGGCCGCCGGTGTCAGCTCGTGCAACGTTGTTCGATTCAACACCGGCCATCAAAACGGCCAAGCGTTGTAGCGGCGTTTGTGTCAAACGCTGAACTAAAGTAAACAGGCGCTTGGCACAAGCGCCTCTACAACGTCATGGCGAACGCGCCACGCAGATTGCAATTCGTATTTCAAAAGTACGAGCCACCGCTGTACTTCATTACGTTCAACACCCATAGGCGCCGGAACTTGCTGGCCACGGGCAGTGTGCACGCGGCGTTTGTAGATTTCGCGGATTCAGGCCTGACGCGCGATCTGGCCATTGGTCGCTATATCATCATGCCAGATCACATTCATCTCTTTGCGCGCGGCAATCATGACTACCTCCTCAGCGAGTGGATTCGCCTGTTGAAGCGCCAGCTCTCGAAAACCATCACTGCTCCGCCGCCACATTGGCAGCGCGGATTTTTCGATCATTTGATCCGCCGGAGTGAGAGCTATTCCGAGAAATGGCATTACGTGCGCGAAAATCCAGTTCGCGCCGGGTTGGTCGACCACGCAGACGATTGGCCGTATCAAGGCGAAATCGTGCGCCTTGAAGCGTAAGTAATTGTAGGAGCGCAAGCGCCGCTACAACCCCGAATGTGCGATGAGTTTTCCAACGTTCGGCGTTGAGCGCTTGCCACCCCAGAGCTTGGCGAAGGCGGGTTGGGCGTTTTCTGGAGAAGACCTGATGCTACGGCCCGTAAGGCGACCAGAAGCCGGTGCCGGCCACGTCCGAGAGCGCATTATAGTCAGTTGTTGGCACCTGCGGGATGCTGTCCACGGCTTGTGTTCCGTAACTCGAGCCCAGGATACTGGCAGTAGTGTTGTACAGCATCGTGCCTTTTTTCACGTAATTCTTCCAATCGTCCGCTGGGACGGAGAACCCCGTCGCACGATTCGTCTCGATGGCGTATTGATCTACCGCTGCGTCGATCAGGCGCAGGTCGTTCAGGATACGGCTGGCCTGGGAGCGTTTGCGCGCGCGGAGGAACCCGGGTACGGCAATCGCCGCGAGCAGCGCGATGATGGCCACCACGATCATGATTTCGACGAGAGTGAATCCGCGGCGAGATTTTGAGTTGGAACGAACCATGGGCCGCGTGTGAGCAGCCGGTATGCCAATGTATCGATCGCCGATACATCTTGCAGTCGGCCCAAAACCCGCTCACAACTCGGCATGGCTCGGCTTGGTTCCGCCGATTACGACGCGCTCGCTGCCTATCGTTATCTGCTGCGCAAGTTTCTCCGGTTCAGCAGGGATTTCCTCAAGCGCACAGCCAATCTCAATTCCGAACAATATGAAGCCCTGCTCGCCATCAAAGCTTTGCCGTCAGAGGACGGGCTTACCATTTCCAACCTGAGCGAGCGCCTGCAAATCAAGCATCACTCGGCCGTCAATATCGTCGACCGCCTGGTCGAGCGAAAGCTGGTCCGGCGCGAACTTGGCTCGCGTGATCGCCGCGAGAAATACCTTGAGCTGACCGCCGCCGGAGCGAGCTTGCTCGAGAAACTGGCGGCGGTTCACCGCAAAGAAATGCGGAGCCGTAGCGCGGAAATGATTGCCGCCCTTAAGCGGCTGCAAAAATGAGCATTGTAGAGGCGCTCGCCGCGGCGAGCGCCTGTTTAGAGCCCGCGTCCTCGCGGTGATGCGCTTTTCGAGTAACCGTTAAACTATGAGTGTCCAAGTTTACGGCTGTAACCACGTCGCCATTGAAGTCGACGACATCGACAAGGCGATCGCCTTTTACAAAGACGTGTTCAACCTTGAGCAGCTCGATGAGGGCGAAGGCGACGCCTTCTTCAAACTCGGCGAGCACCAGTTTCTCGCCATCTTTGAGGTGAAAAAGCTTCAGCCGGCGAACATGCGCCATTTCGGCATCATGGTGCGGGACGAACAGCAGCTGGCCGAAGTGCGCAAAAAGATCACCGGCAAATACAAGCTAAAACTGGAGCCGCCTTTCCGCTGCGACTTTCGCGACCCCTGGGGTAACCGGATCCAGGTTGTCGATCTTCACGACGAATCTTTGGTGTGGTTGCTGCCCTATCAAGAACTACAGAAAACCGGGTTGAGCTTCAGCGGAGAGAAGAAGAACTGAATCGCTTGCCTGCCGCGCCGTAGCCCTGGCGAAGGCGCGTCTGGCTGTTGCCCTATCGCGAGGTGCAAAACGCCGGAATTAAATTCTAAGGAAACGTCGAACGCCCAACGCCGAACATCGAACATCGAATTGCGGAAAGCACAGCCCGCGCAGTGTGCTTCTGACTTCGACGTTGGACGTTGAGCGTTGAGCGTTGAACGTTTTCTGATCCTGCCTGTTAATGCATGCTCCCGCCGCCGTACATCCCACCCGGTGGAGGGCGTTGGCTGGTGGTCTGCGTCGTTGTCGAGGTCGAGGTGGAGCTCGTCGGCTCGGTTGTGGTGGTGGTTTCGCAGCCGCAAAGCAGCAATGCAAACCCGAATAAAGCGATGATCATTTTCATAAGCTTTTATATCTCACCTTCTACCCGGCCCGGTCAAACGTCCGATCCCGAGAACGCGCGTGCGTTGTAGGGGCGTTTACGCTCCCGCTAGTGCATTGCGGTGTCTCAGCTTGTGCTGTTAGACCAAGCATTTCTGCTGCGGAAAGCAATCCGTGAGAAAAATAGATTAACGCTGCGATTTTCACTGCGCCCTGTCAGACCTCGATTCATTGTTCTTGTCGCCGCGATCTCGCGTTATAGGATCGACCGCTTGGTCCCGAAGTCAGAAGAATGGAAAATACCACTCGCCGTCAAATCGTTAAACGGCTGAGCGCGCTCGCCGCGGGCACAATCGTCGCGCCAATGATTAACCGCGGCTGGTTTGAAGTGTTCGCGCAAAGCGCGACAAAATATTCGGCGCGCGCGATCGACCTACTTCAGCGCAGCACAGTGCTCGACATGCTGAATCCATTTACAATGATCGGCATGCTCGCGCCGCTAAAAGGCGACAAGCGCCCCACCTGGTTGACGCATCCCGAGACATTTACCGCGAGCGATCTGCAGCGGTTTAAGGATTCGAGAATCGATGTCATGTACATCGGCGACAGCACAGTCGGTCCAAACGCCTACGATCAGGCGGTGCGTTTGATGGGGGTGTGGAACGGCTTCATCGCGCATCACGGCGAACATCTCATGCGGGTCGACGAACCCGAGCGAATCGATGGGGCAAAGAAGGCTGGCAAGATCGGCCTCATCTTGGGCCTGCAAAACGCGGAGCATTTCCGCACCGTCGACGACATTGATTATTTCTACGAATTGGGCCAGCGCATTTCACTTCTCACTTACAACAGCCGCAACATGATTGGCAATGGAAGCACGGAGCGCCGTGACGATGGCATAAGCGATTACGGCGTGCGCGTTGTCGAGCGCATGAACAAAGTGGGGATGGCAGTGGACGTGGCGCATTGCGGCGACAAAACCACGCTCGATGCCTTTGAGATCTCTAAGCCCCCGGTACTGATTACGCACTCCAACTGCCGTGCGCTTAATCCTCATCCACGATGCAAAACAGATGAAGCCATTCGCAAAATGGCGGCCAAAGGCGGCGTCATGGGTATTACTGGAGTGCGCATGTTCGTTTCTGCAAAGGAACCGACCACGATCGAGCAATTGTTGGATCATTATGATCACGTCGCGAAACTCGTCGGAGTCGAACACGTCGGCGTGGGCAGCGACTACGACTTGGACGGCTACGACGCCTTGCCTCCGGATTATACAGAATGGCTGCGCGCCCAATATAAGGCGAGCTATGCTTTCCGCGATAAAACCGATACCGACGGATTCAATCATTACAAACGCATGTTCGATCTCACCGATGGGCTCATTCGGCGAGGCTACGACGATGCAAGCATTGAATTGATTCTCGGTGGCAATTTCCGGCGCGTTCTCGGCACAATCTGGACAGCGAAAAGCTAAAGGTACGTGATGGCCAAGGGCGATCTCATCGCCAGCCTGCTAAATGGCTCTCCGTATCTGGGCAGTGCTTCGCAGTTCTATTAGTGGGGGTCAGCTCTCCACACTTGACGATCGCCGATATATAGATTTGCAACCCAACCAAGATATAGGCCCAGCTTATTCCAGAGTATCTAACTGAACACTATGAATCCTAAGGTTGATGACATTATGCGGTCGTCGGCTACGAAATGCCGCGCGCAATG
>DASQXY010000241.1:0-4749 GCA_035639455.1 Chthoniobacterales bacterium
CGCGTTCGGTATTCTCGGCGCGCTCCTTGCCTACGCTTTGCGCGGCTCCCCTGCCCTCATACCGCGAAACACTATCGGCTCTGCCGCTTGACCAACTCGCAATCTCCGATCACTGTTCACGTTCGCGGCGCAGCCGCGCACCGGGCCTGTAGCTCAGCTGGTTAGAGCACGCGCTTGATAAGCGCGGGGTCAAAGGTTCAAATCCTTTCAGGCCCAGTCCCGAAAGCTTTCGGGCTGCCATGCCGTAGTGAAAGTGAAGCCGGGCTTTACTCGCCACAGCTGGCGCAGCGCGCCGAGACTACGGCTTGGCGAGCCAGCAGAACGCTTTGTTTTACGTTTATATCCTGATCAGCGAGAACGATCCGACCTGGCACTACACCGGCATAACTGGAGAATTGGGCACACGCCCGCAAAAATCAGAATCATCCACGCAATTACCGGCACCCAGTCGATGACGAAACTGCCGGAGCGCGCCTTCACGGCACTCCGCCATCAACGCTAGATAACGGCGCGGCAATGCTTTCGAGCGAGCGCCGCTCAGCGCGCACGCCCACCCAAGCTTCCGTCGCGGCGGCGATGATCATCAACGCCGCACCAAAAACATACCCACCGAAAAGCGTCTCACGCGATCCGCTGCCGATAATGACTCCGAAGAGCAACGGCGCAAACACGCCGCCGGCCAATGTCCCAATGGAATAAAAAATCGCGATGGCAAAGGCGCGGATCTCGAGCGGGAAAATTTCGCTCACTGTTAAATAGGCAGAGCTCGCTGCGGCCGAAGCGACAAAGAAGATGATCGTCCAGGCGACAGTTTGCGTTTGCGCGTTGAGGAGATTTTGGCGGAACAGCCAGCCGGTCAGCGCGAGCAAGATCCCGGCGGTGGCGTAAGTCGTCGCGATCATCGCTTTGCGCCCGATCGTGTCGAACAAACGGCCGATCAACAGCGGGCCAAGGAAATTGCCGAGCGCGAATGGCAACAAATAGCCGCTGACGTGTTCCGCCGGCACACCATAGAAGCGAAGTAGGACGAGGCTGTAGGTGAAAAAGATTGCGTTATAAAAGAACGCCTGTGCGACCATCAGCACGAAGCCGAGCAGCGCGCGTTGCGGATATGTGTGAGCAATCGTCTGCCAGATCTCACCAAATGTCGTGTAGCGGCGGGCGCGAAACCGCGTTATCGCCGCATCAATCGGAAGCTCGCTGCCAACGCCCGCCGCGCGTTCCACTACGCCGATGATCTTTTCCGCTTCCGGCGCGCGCCCATGGATGAGCAACCAGCGCGGACTTTCCGGGATCCATTGCCGAAAGAACATCACCACCAGACCGAGCAGCGCGCCAATTCCGAAGACGAGCCGCCAACCGAGCGCGACGGGAAACAGCCGCGGATTGAGTACCACCACGCTGCCGGCTGAACCGAGCGCCGCGCCGACCCAGTAGCTGCCGTTGATGATTAGATCGACGCGACCACGGACGCGCGCCGGGATCAATTCGTCGATCGCTGAATTGATCGCGGCATACTCGCCGCCGATACCGGCGCCGGTCATCGCGCGGAAGAGCGCATAACTGCCGAAATCCCAAGAGAACGCCGTCAGTGCCGTCGCGGTGAGATAGACTCCAACCGTGATAAAGAACAACCGCTTACGCCCGAGCCGATCAGTTGCGTAACCAAACGCCAGCGCGCCCGTGACGGCACCGGCGAGGTAGAAGGTCGCGCTCGCACCCACCTGGGCGTCGCTTAGCGCAAGCGTTTCTGTGCGCGTCAGAATTCCGCCGAGCGCGCCGGCCAGCGTCACTTCCAATCCATCCAGAATCCAAGTCACGCCGAGCGCTGCGACTATGAGCCAGTGCCACGCGCTCCACGGCAACCGATCAAGTCGCGCCGGAATCTGCGTCTCGATCCAGCCATTCATCCGCAGCAGCAGTCTAGTGGCGAGCAGCCCGGCTGCCGCTACAATCTGCAATCTTCAATTTGAAATCTGCAATCACATCTCCTCTCACATTCGAGCCGGTTTTTCAGGAGCGAATCTGGGGCGGCCGAAAGCTCGCTGAGCTCTTTGGCAAACCATTGCCGGCTGGCAAACGGATCGGCGAATCCTGGGAAATTGTCGACCGCCAGGAAGCACAAAGCGTGGTGGCAAACGGGCCGCTCGAAGGTAAAACGCTGCATCAGCTGTGGTTGGAAGATCGTGATTCCGTCTTCGGCAACGTTCCCGACGCACCGCGCTTCCCCTTGTTAATTAAACTGCTCCATGCCGAGGACAAACTTTCGCTGCAGGTTCACCCGCCGCCTGAAATCGCAGCGAAACTCGGTGCGGAGCCAAAAACCGAATTCTGGTACGTTGCCGCCGCCGATCCGGGCGCGGAGATTTTCGTCGGCTTCAGAAACTCGATGACGCGCAAGCAATTCGAGAAATCGCTCCGCGCCGCGTCAGTCGCTGATCATGTCCATACCATTCGGGTAACGGCTGGTGACGCTATGTTTCTGCCGGCCGGTCGTTTTCATGCTGTCGGTGCGGGCTGCGTGCTGGTTGAGATCCAGCAGAACAGCGACACCACTTATCGCGTGTTCGACTGGAACCGCAAAGATGATTCGGGTAACCATCGACCGCTCCACCTTGCGCAAGCGCTCGAGTCGATCAATTTCAAGGACGTCGCTCCGACCTTAACTGAACCGAAAGGCGATCTGCTCGTTCGCTACGAACTGTTCGAGATCCAAAAGTGGAAGTTGGATCAACCGCGCGAGGTCACGCCCCGAGGTCAGTTCGCGATCGTTTGCTGCCTCACGGGCTCGTTATGCTGCGCCGATGTCGATCTTGGCCCGGGCGAATTTCTTCTGCTTCCGGCGGCGCTGAAAGATCGACACCTACGCGCGCGCGCCGCCGGGACAACCTTGCTGCGCGTGACGATTCCTAAGTGATAGCGGTGCTCTGCTTGTCACGCCGACGCCTTTGCCCGACGCGGATGAGCCTCGCATTAATTCGTCCGGCCATCGTAGACCGGCTACAATTGGATTCGCTTCGTAATTTCCACCGCCAACTGCAGAGCGGCTGTGGCTTGAAACCCGGAGACGCGCGGTTGCCGACCGGTCTTGGCGCATTCCGCGAACGAGACGAGCTGGCTTTTCAGCGGTTCCTCGCGCGCAATCTCGACTTTCTCGCGCGTGATGTGCCCCTCAGCGCGCCGATAGATTTCGCCGCTCTGTTTCTCATAGTCGAGCGAGAGGTAGGCGTCCTCCTGAAACACTCGGATTTTACGCACCCGTTCGGGACTAATGCGACTCGAGGTGACATTCGCGATGCAACCGTTCTCAAAGCGCAATCGCGCATTGGCGATGTCCTCGCCGCGACTTAGCACCGGCACACCAACAGCATCGATGTTGTGTACCGGCGAACGCACGAGATGCAAAATGACTTCCAGATCGTGAATCATCAGGTCAAGGACCACGCCGATGTCAGTGCCACGCTCCGGATAAGGCGAGAGCCGATGCGCCTCGATGAAACGCGCGCGCGTCAGTCGTTGCTCGAGCGCGCTCAACACCGGATTGAATCGTTCGACATGGCCGACCTGCAAGACGAGATCACTGCGAGATGCGAGTTCGCAAAGGTCCGTCGCCTGGGCGGCATTGTCCGTAATCGGCTTCTCAACGAGCAAATGTTTGCCGCGTGCGAGAAGTGCTCGCGCGATCTCGTAGTGTGTAGTTGTCGGCGTGGCGATTGACGCCGCGTCCACCATGTCGATGAACTCTGGCAGCGATTGGGCAACGGCAACGCCATATTTCTTTCCAATCGCGTTTGCCTTCGCAAGATCCAGATCGTAAATCGCGGCGAACTGCACGGCGGGAATTTGCGCGTAGAGGCGCGCGTGATTGCTGCCGATATGACCAACACCTACGACGCCGACGCGCAGTTCCTTCATCGAAGTGAAGGCGCGACGTTTTTCAGAAACCATTCATACGTTCGCACGATGCCTTGGCGCAGTGGGATTGTCGGTCGCCATCCGAGCTTCCTAAGTTTGCTTACGTCGAGCAGTTTGCGCGGCGTGCCGTCCGGCTTTGACGTGTCCCACGCCAGTTCACCGTTGAAACCAACGATATCGCAAATTAATTCGGCGAGTTCACGAATCGATATGTCCTCGCCCCAGCCGACATTGATGATCTCGGGCGAATCGTAATTCTCGAGCAGGAACACACAGGCCGCTGCAGAATCGTCGACGTGCAGGAATTCGCGATGCGGTGTGCCCGAGCCCCACACCACCAGTTCGCGCGAGCCGCTTGTTTTCGCCTCGTGCGCCTTGCGTAATAACGCCGCCAACACGTGCGACGTTTGCAGGTCGAAATTGTCGTTAGGCCCATAAAGATTCGTCGGCATCACCGAAATAAAATTGGCGCCGTACTCACGCGAAAATGCCTGGCACAGCTTAATGCCAGCAATCTTTGCGACCGCGTATGCCTCGTTCGTTGGTTCGAGTGGCCCCGTTAGCAGCGCGCTCTCGGGAATTGGCTGCGGCGCCTGCTTCGGGTAAATGCACGAGCTGCCCAGAAACAGAAGCTTCCGCGCGCCTGCCTCGTGCGCCCCGCGGATGACATTGTTCTGGATGCGCAGATTCTCAAGCAAAAACTCAACCGGAAAATCGTCGTTCGCCTTAATGCCGCCGACCCTCGCGGCAGCCAGAATCACGACCTGCGGTTTTTCTTTCGCAAAAAAATCGGCCACCGCTTTCTCATCGGCGAGATCGAGCTGGGAACGACCA
>DASQXY010000242.1:0-4086 GCA_035639455.1 Chthoniobacterales bacterium
GGCGACTTTCATTGCGCAGGTGTGAGTCCGGACAACTCGCGTTTGCTGAGCACCCGCCACTGGCCGCGCGGCAAATCGCCGAGGCGTAGATTTCCAATACGAGTCCGGACGAGCCGTTTAACATTGTAACCGAGGGCCTGAAACATGCGGCGAATCTGGCGGTTAATTCCCTGTCGCAAGACAACCCGCAGACAGGTCGGGCTCATCGGATGCAGCCGCGCGATCTGCGCGCGCTGACCGTCGAGAAAAATCCCACGCAACAATTTGGGAGTAAGCGTTGATTCCCATGGACGATCGAGCGTGACTTCGTATTCCTTCTCGACCTTGTAGCGCGGATGCGTGAGCCGTTGCGCGAGCTCACCGTCGTTCGTGAGCAAAATGAGTCCGTCGCTCTGTGCGTCGAGACGCCCGACATTGAACAGCCGGTGAAATTTCGCGGGCAAGAGATCAAAAATCGTATCGCGTGCGTGCCGGTCGCTTCTGGTGGAAACGAAACCGGCGGGTTTGTGCAGGGCAATCGTGATCGGAAGGTCAGGACGTACGAGGTTGCCATCGACCTTGACGTGGTCGCCGGCGGTCGGTTGCGCGCTAAAATCGGTGCACCGCTGCCCGTTGATCGTGACGCGGCCGGCGGCGATGAGTTCATCGCAGTGTCGCCGCGAGCCGACGCCGGCGGCCGCGAGGTAACGATTTAAACGCACGTTGCAGCGTTAAAACGATGTAAGCGTTGAAGCGGGCCCGCTTTAACGGTTTAACTCTTCAACGGTTCAACGAACCTGTCACACGTCCGGCTTCGTTTTGGGTAAGCCAATCACCTTCTGGCCTCCCTTCCATTGGCCGCGCTTTTTCAACAGCTCGACACGCTCGAAACGCTTCAGGACGTTTCGTCTTGCGGCGATCGTGCTGGCTCCTTTTAAGCTGCGATGTTGTGACATAATGGCAGTGCGGACCTTACGTGGGAACCCGAGGTTAGCGCAGAGCGCTCGTTTTTCAAATGCTCGCGCTACAACTCATTGGTTAGCACGATGTATGTGCCGCACGTCGCGACCTGATGGAAAATGTGGAAGCGCTCAGTGAGCAGTCTTTGCCACTGAGGCGCGCGCGATTGTTCGACGATGAGATAAACCGGCTCACCATCCGCCCAGCGGTCGAGCACGTCCGATTCAGTAACAAATGTCTCTTCCGTCCCGCCACCGAATGGTGCTTCCTTCGCCGGATTCTGGTTCACCAGCGAAAACTTGCGGTTCAGATAAAACACCAGACTGCTACTGTCCTCGAGTGGTCCCTCGAACAAAACGGCATGTTCGATTATCGGGCGCGGATTAAGCAATCGAGCGGCATCAGCAAGCGAGAAGAATCGTGCAATGCGCGCCACTCCGTCGATCATAGTCAGGCCGGTTGGGAGCATTGCTGCCGCGAGGGCAAGAATGGCGAGCCGCTCGCGCTGTTTGCATTGTAAATAAAACGCGAGCGTGCCAAAGAGCACGACGGAGAACCCGCTGACGAAAAGCATCGGACGAATTGTGAGCCATGTCGCGGTCGGCATCGCGCGCAACGCTTTCCATGCTGTCCATCGCGTGTCCATGTTGCCCCATTCCCCGTGCATTTCGCGGGCGACGACGGGGAGAAACAGCGCCACACAGATGACGACCATTCCGGCGCTTATCACTGCGGCGATTCCCGCGACACGCAGCTTGTCCGGCGCGCGCTGCCATCCCTCGGCAGTCCACAGCGCAAACGCGCTCCACATGCTCATCGAGTAATAATCCTGCCGTTGGCCGAGCAGGAGCAGCGGCACAAACACCACTGCCATCCAGCAAAGTGGCAGCGCGTCGGCGAAGGTGATTTCACGTGGCCGAATAATCCGGCGGATGGCGAGCAACAACGTCGGGAGCAGCGCAATTAGCCATGGGAACCACCACACAAAATGAAGTGCAAGAAACTGCAGCCGAGGCACGCCCTCGTAATCGTGCGTGGCGTCGGATAAACCGCGAACGTGCCCGATCCATTCCCCGCTTAATAACTGCCGCAGATACCCAGGAAAGTGCCGTTCGGCCCAGATGTGCCAGGGGACGACGAGCAAACAAAAGATCAGGAAGTACTCCCAGCGCAGTAGCGCGCGAAAACGCATCCGCGCTTCTCGGAAGAAGAGCGACAGCAGCGCGAAAATTGCGGCGACGTAAACCAATCCGAGCGGGCTTTTCGCCAGCGTCGCGAATGCGCAGCAGAGCCACACGCCAATAAACCAACCGGCGCGTCGTCCACGCGCCTCGTAGCCACGCAAGCCGCAGTAGATCGCGCCAGCAACTAGCGCGCTGAATACCGGCTCGGGCATCAGGATTCGCCCGAGCAAAAATACGCCGCAAGAGCAGAGATAAATCAGCCCGGCCAGAAATCCGCGCCAATAACCGCCCAGTTGTTCGCCGATGAGAAACGTGAGCGCAACGGTGGCGACGGTCGCGAGAGCGACCGGCAATCTTGCCGCGGCGGCGTTCACACCGAACAGCTTGAAGGAGACGATGATCAGCCAATAGAGCAATGGTGGTTTCTGTAATCGTGGCACGCCGTCGTTTGTTGGTAAAAGCAAGTGATGCTCAGCCAGCATCTCGCGCGCGGCGCCGGCGTATTGGCCGTCGGTCTGGCTATAGAGATCGCCCCAACCGATCGTCGCGACGTGCAGCAATGCCGTTAGACTGAGCAAAAAGATCAAGAGCGCATGGCGCACCGGCGGGGGGCTGATTGCCCGCGGCTCAAGCAGCGCCTCCTGAATCCTGAGCGTGTGCGCGCCGACGTGCATTACTCGTTAGGCATTTTGCTCAATATTCTCTGCATTCGGCCACGAGCCTGTGGCACGATAGCGTTCCCAGCTCTCCGGCAACCGCAGCAGTTTGCCGGTCGGCATTTCGATGAGCGCCAGCATCTGCTTGCATTCGGCGATGACCGCCTGGTCGCGCGGCCGAACGATGCGAAACGCGCACCAGAACCGCGCCCGGTCGAGTTTGTCGAGCCAGCCTTCAATCACGAGATGGTCGGCCAGCTTTGCCCCGCGGCGATAATCAATTTCAGTGCGAACAACCACAGGGTATTGCTGGCTCATCGCCATCTTGGCTAACCCCAGGCCCATTCTCTCCGCGAGCAGCGTCCGCGCAATCTCGATGAACCGCAGATATGCAATGTTGGAGACAACGCCGCCGCAATCCGTGTCGAAAAACATCACCTGCACTTCAGTTCGAATGCATGGGCGCTCGGAAGTCATTGGGTGAGACGTTATCACGAACCGCTCTGCAATATCGACAACACAGCGTCGGCGACTTCCTGTGCGCTGACCGCCTTCATACAACGAAAATCGATCGGGCATTCGCGTAAAAAACACGGGCTACATTCGACATGATGTCGAACGATGACGTGACGCTTGCCAAGCGGCCCTGTCAGGTGCGGCTCCGTCGATCCGAAGATGGCCACGACCGGCAGGCCAACAAACGCCGCCAGATGCATCGTCCCAGTGTCATTTGTCAGGAGCAACTGGCACTCGCGCAGTTCATCAATGAGTTGTGCGATGCTAGTGTGGCCGATGCGGTTGGTGCATGAATCGCCGAGCGCGGCTGCAATCTGTTCACCAGCGGCACGATCATTTTCGACGCCAAATAGAACCCATTTTGCATTCGATTTTTGCGTGACAAGCGCGGCTGTTTCGGCGAACCGATCCGCGGGCCAGCGTTTGGCCGGCCCGTATTCGGCTCCCGGGCACAAGCCGATTTTGGTCAGTGCAAGATCGACAATTTTGGTCTCATTTGCCACGAATGGAATATCGCCAGTTCGCGCGCCGACGCGTTCGGCGATGGCGAGAAATCGCGCTGCGTGATGTTCGGGCGGACCAGTCTCTGCCGTTTCGGGCACAATTTGATTCAAGAAAAAACGGCGGGAATGGCCGGGATAACCGACGCGCCGTGGCACGCCGGCGAGGAAAATCTCCAGCGCGGATCGTAGCGAATTTGGAAAAAGTATCGCGACGTCAAATGCTGGTTCGCGTTGGATCGCCCGCGCCGCCGCAGTCAGAGATTTTCCAGGCAGAGAAACGACATCATC
>DASQXY010000243.1:0-3036 GCA_035639455.1 Chthoniobacterales bacterium
ACCACGAACGGCTGCGAAATTGTCTGGTCGTAGCCGATCGGCAGCGGTCGGTCCGTGTAAGCGAACTCGCGCGCGTCGCTCGGCACAAATTCCTCTCGCGCCACCTTTCGCATCGCGGCCAGCACGCGCTCATCGTGAATACCGCGCGCGGCGAGCTGTTCCTGCACCATCCGCTGTCGCGCGCTCGCCAAATCGACAGTCTGGGTCTGCGAGCGGTTGCACCCGGTCACCGCCAGCACGCACGCGATCAGCCATTGCGAAATTCGCTGCACCAAGAAAAATAATGCAGATTCGTTGTCATTCCGAGCAAAACGCCAGTCCGGCTCGGACCGAGGAATCTGTCGCCGTTATCATGGAAGAACGCAAAACACTGGAGATGCGCCAGGAGATGTCGGACATCGAGCGGCTCCGCCACTCGACCGCGCACGTATTGGCAACGGCCATTCTGCGCATCTGGCCGGAGGCGCAGTTCGCCGCCGGGCCGCCAGTCGAGAACGGGTTTTATTACGATGTCGATCTCCCCCACCGCATTTCGCCCGACGATTTCGAGCGAATCGAGGCGGAGATGAAGAAAGAGATCAAGGCGAACCATCCGTTCGAGCGGATGGAAGTCTCGCGCGATCAAGCACTCGAGCTTGGGCACAAAGGTCGCCTCGCCGCGCTCAGCGAGCGCGACCAGCCGAGCAAATTCAAGATCGACATCATCGAGAACATTCCGCCTCACGAAAAAATCTCGCTCTATCGCAACGGCGATTTCATTGATCTCTGCGCCGGCCCGCACGTTATGCGCACCGGAAACATCGGCGCGTTCAAACTCACCAGCGTGGCGAGCGCCTATTACAAAGGCGACGAGCGCAACCCGCAGCTTCAGCGCGTCTACGGCACGGCCTTCGAAACGAAAAAGGAGCTCGACGACTACTTCGCGATGCTCGAGGAAGCGAAGAAGCGCGATCACCGCAAACTCGGCCGCGAACTGGAAATTTTCGTCTTCGACGACGATGTCGGCCCAGGTCTGCCGATGTTTCTCCCCCGCGGCGCCGCCGTCGCGGAGGAGCTGGAGAAGCTCGCAAAAGAGACCGAGTTCGCCGCCGGTTACCAGCGCGTGCGCACACCGCATATCGCACGCGAAAGCCTCTACAGAAAGAGCGGCCATTTGCTATTCTATGAAGAATCGATGTTCCCCGCGATGTCGGTGGATGAATTTGAAGACGAGCGAAAGGAGCTTACAACCGAATCAATTCGCTACGCGCTGTTAATAGACGACGAACTTAAAGTGACTCCAACACGCACCGTTCCGGAAATCTATCTCAAACCATTAGCGCAACGCGGTCTCGAGAGCGCAGTATTCGTTGCCAAAGAGATGGTCGAAAACAAACGAGCTTCGCAAAAGCTAACAGACCTAATTAAGTCGTATGAAAAAGTGCGTGCCAAGCTCGACCAGCTGCCGTTGGACAATTACCGCTTGAAAGCGATGAACTGTCCGCATCATCACAAGTTATTTGCGGCGCTGCCGCGGAGTTATCGTGACCTGCCGCTGCGTATGGCGGAGTATGGAACGGATTATCGCTACGAGAAGAGCGGCGAGCTGTATGGGCTCATGCGGGTCCGCTCGCTGCAGATGAACGACGCGCATATCTACTGCACACCCGAGGAGTTCGCAGACGAGTTCAACGCTGTGAACCAGATGTACCTGAAATATTTCAACCTTTTTGGGATCGAGAGATATCTGATGCGCTTCTCAACGCATGATCCCTCGAAGCTCGGTCAGAAATTTGTGAACGAACCTGAGCTTTGGAAACAAACAGAAGAGATGACAAGACGTGTGCTGAAAGATTCCGGCATCGATTACGTGGAAGTACCTAACGAGGCTGCGTTTTATGGGCCGAAAATCGATGTGCAAGTCTGGAGCGTGATCGGCCGCGAGTTCACCCTTGCGACTAACCAGGTCGATTTCGCGGTGCCGCGCCGCATGAACCTCGTTTACAAAGACCGGGATAACACGGAAAAGACGCCGCTCTGCATACATCGCGCGCCGCTGGGCACGCACGAGCGGTTTATCGGCTTTTTGCTCGAGCACTATGCCGGCAACTTCCCGCTCTGGCTATCGCCGGAACAGGTGCGGATTCTCACGATCGGCGATGAACCGGCGTTGCTCGATTATGCGCGTAAGATCGACAATGAGCTACGCGCGAATTTCGTTAGGTCAGAGATTGACGCCTCATCTGACAAGATCAACGGCAAGATCCAGCGCGCTGAGCAGATGAAAGTCCACACCATGTTCGTTGTCGGCAAGCGCGACATGGAGGCCGACGCTGTAAGTGTCCGCGTTCACGGCAAGGGCAATTTGGGGGCCAAGCCGCGGGTCGAAGCAGTCGCCGAAATCGTGCAGTCAATCAAAGAGCGGCGCGCTTGATCGATTCATCTCAATTCCGGTAAAAGCTCGGCAATGGATTTGGCCGGCGCGCTGAAGAAGCATTTTGGCTACGGGGAGTTTCGGCCGCTCCAGGCAGAGATCATTCGCGACGCGCTGGCTGGGCGCGATGTCCTTGCTCTGCTGCCGACCGGCGGCGGGAAATCGCTCTGTTTTCAGTTGCCGGCGCTGATGCGCGACGGACTCACGATTGTCGTGTCACCGCTGATCTCGCTAATGAAAGATCAGGTTGACGCGCTGCAAACGAGCGGGATCGCGGCGACATTTTTGAATTCGGCCTTGGATCGAGAAGAAGCCATCGATCGCTTGCGCCGGTTGCATCGTGGCGAGTATCGGTTGCTCTATGTCGCGCCGGAGCGCCTCATGCTCGACACGTTCTTGGATCGGGCGCTGAACTGGAACATCGCGCACATCGCTATTGACGAAGCGCATTGTATTAGCGAATGGGGCCACGATTTCCGGCCGGAATACCGCGAGCTCAAAAAACTGCGCAGACATTTGCCGGACGTGCCGATCATGGCGTTGACGGCGACGGCCACGCAGCGCGTACGCAGGGATGTCGTTCAGCAGTTGCAGTTGCGCGAGCCACGCTCTTACATCGGCAG
>DASQXY010000244.1:0-2057 GCA_035639455.1 Chthoniobacterales bacterium
CGAGATTGCCCGCCGGTAACGCGCTCAACCGCCGGATCGCTTCTGGCAAGGTAAGCACTTTTTCGTCGCGACAATATTTGCCGAGGACTCGGGCGAAGTTTCCGTAGGCACGCGGATGCGGGTTCGATTTCAGGAAAACGCCTTCCGGCGCTTGCGATGCTTCATCCGAGCCGAATGAAATCCACGGCTTCGCGAGCTGTTTCTTCACGTTCTCTTCCGACATCATGAAGTAAACCGTGCCGACGCGCGATTCGTCTTCCGCCACCAGGTCCATCGCCGTTTCGATCGGATCTTTGCCGCGCATTTTCGCGACTTCGGCCAGCGTTTTGCCGGTGAGCGGTTTTAATTTGTCCGATTTGAAGCCAACGAGAATGATGCGATCGGGCGAGCCGGTGGCGAGATAGAGATTTTCCCACGCGTCGCTGTCGACCTGCACTTCCGCTTTAATTTTTTCCCGGATCGCCGGATCGCGCAGCCGCTTGAACAGCGCCGGATACCCACCGTCCTCGGTCCATGGCGGGAAGCAGGCGTCCAGACCGGTCCCGCCTGCCGTGTAGGTGTACATGTTGGCGCGAACCTTCAGCCCTTCCTTTTGCGCCGCTTCAATCCGCGCGAGTAATTCGTCCTCTTTCGGCCAATTCTTCTGCCCGGCAGCCTTGAGGTGATAAACCTCGGCGGGAATCTTCGCCTCCCGGCCAATGCGAATCAGTTCGCCCAGGGCCTCGAGCAGCTGGTTCCCTTCGCTGCGCATGTGCGAGATGTATTTCCCTTTGTATTTCGCCGCGACCTTGCAGAGCTCGATCAGTTCCTCCGTCTTGGCATAAAACGCGGGCGGATAGATCAGGGACGTGCCGATGCCGAGCGCGCCCGCTTCCATTTCCTGCCTAACGAGATCTCGCATTTGATCGAGCTCCTGCGGCGTCGGCGGCCGATCATCAAAACCGATGACATATTCGCGAACGGTCGTCGCGCCGAGGAACGAGGCCACGTTGCACGAAACACCGCGTTTCTCGAGATACTGCAAATACTCTGGGAGCGTCTTCCACGTGATGTCGTATTTGATATCGCCTTGCTGTTTCAGCATGTAGTCGCGCAGCCGATCGTTCACCGGCCCCATCGATTCACCCTCGCCCATGATCTCGGTCGTCACGCCCTGTCTGATTTCGCTCTGCGAACGGCCGTCCTGAATCAGTGACTCCGTTGACCAGGAAAGCATGTTGATAAAACCCGGCGCGACCGCCAGCCCGCTCGCGTCGATCACGGTTTTCGCTTTCGCGTTCTTGAAAGCGCCGAGTCCCGCAATGCGATCCCCTTTGACGGCGAGATCGACACGTTGACCTTCGCCGCCTGAGCCGTCGTAAACGGTCCCGTTCTTTATCACGACATCGAAGTTACCCGACTCACTTTGCGCAAACGCCGCGCTGGCCGCTACGCCCGCGATAATGCCCAAGCAGAAAATGGATCTCATCGCCACGATTGAAGAAATGACGGCACAAGATGTCGATCTTAAAAAGCACGTGACCAAGTGAGTACCCGGCGCGTTGTAGGGTAGGCGCTCCGCCTGCCGTGTTCTGGGTTCAGCAACCGGAGCGGTTGCCCTACAATTGTGGCGCGCTACGACGCGCAGCAGGTCGGCGTCGCCGCATCGCAGCAGAAATTACTCGCTGTGCTCACCAGTCGCCGGTCGCGCGCTTTGCAGGTCGTCGCAGGCGGTTCGAGCTGAACGCGTGTTCCACCGCGCGCGTACATCACGGAGCGCACGTGATAGGTCGACGGAAAAATGTTGTCGTCCCCGTACTCGACCCGAATCTCAGCTTCGCTGTCGAGCGGCACCCTCTCGGAGACCTTGTCGAAGATTTTCAGGAATTTCGCGGCCGTCATATAGCTCCTTTCAGCATCTTTTGGCACCCAAAGCTGCAGGATCGTTTCCCGCCAGTGATTAGCCTGTCCGCCGCAGTCGATGGTATCGAAGTTTGCGGCTTTGATCTCGGTCAGGTGATAACCGCGCGGCACAACACGACCGGCAAGATCGACAAATAATAGCGGGTGGTTCGGCG
>DASQXY010000245.1:0-4575 GCA_035639455.1 Chthoniobacterales bacterium
CGACCGCCGATGTGAAAGCGCCGGCTTACAGCCCGTATTTCTATTTCGAAGACGGCGATAAGGAACATGCCGTCTGGTTTCTCGACGTTGTGACGTTCTTGAATCAGTTGCGCGAGCTGCGCAACGATAAGGCTGGCGGCTTCGCCCTTTATCGACTCGGCACCGAAGACCCGGCGATTTGGGATGCGCTCAACATTCCAAGTGATTTCAAGATCGACAATGCAACGCGCGAATCACTGGAGTTGCTGAAGGGCACAGACACAATCACCGATGTCGGTGAGGGCGAGATTGTCACAGTGGACGACAGCCGCTCGGATGGCCGCCGCACGCTCGCGACGGATGCGGAAGGTTATCTGACCGCGAAGTACACGCGGTTCCCGGAATTTCCCACGCTTTATCACCAAGGTGCAGGAGGCGAGCATCAAGTCGCGATCACCTTCGATGATGGACCGGACCCGCATTGGACGCCGAAGATTTTGGACATCCTCAAAGCGGCGAACCTGAAGGCCGCGTTTTTTCTGACCGGCGTAAACGCAGAACGTTATCCGACGCTCGTCCGACGCATCGTCAATGAAGGGCACGAGATCGGTAACCACACCTATTATCACCCGAACCTGGCGTTGTGCTGGCCGGAGCACGTCCGGCTCGAGCTCAACGCCACCCAGCTTTTGCTGGAAGCGATCACGGGGCGCGCGACGACCTTGTTTCGCCCGCCATATGCGGCTGATACCAGCCCGTCGCAGCTCAGCGAACTCGCGCCGCTGCAGATTGCGCAGGAGCTCGATTACATGGTCGTTTTGGAGAACATCGATCCGCAGGACTGGGCGAAGCCGGGAGCCAACATCATTGTGCAGCGGGTCAAGCAACAGCGGCGTGACGGCAGCATTATCTTGCTGCACGATGGCGGCGGTGATCGCTCCCAAACGGTCGAGGCGTTACCGCGCATTCTCACTTGGCTGCACACGCGCGGTGACACAGTCGTGCCGCTGAGTCGTCTGCTGGGACTTTCACGCGACGCGGTGATGCCGCCGCTGGCGAGCAGCATGCCATCGCTCACCCGCGTTGTAAGCAGCACTGGGTTTCGGCTCTATCACAGCATCGAGGAATTCCTCTGGGCATTCATGATCGTCGCCACGGCGCTGGTGGTGATGCGGACGTTGATCGTCGTTTGGCTGGCCTACCGCTTCCGTCCACAGCCAAACGCCCAAATAATTGAGCCGGTAAGCATCGTGATGGCGGCTTACAATGAAGAAAAGGTAATCGGCGAAACACTGCGTGCGCTGCTCGAAACAGATTACAAAGGCGAAATTGAACTGATTGTGGTGGATGACGGTTCGCGGGATCGAACTGCCGCAGAAGTGGAGCAAATCGCACAGGCCGATCCGCGGGTCCGGTTGTTACAGCAGGAAAACCATGGCAAAGCGCGCGCGTTGCAACGCGCAATCGCAGCCGCACGACATGGCATTATCGTTTTTCTGGACGCTGACACACGTTTCCAGCGCGACACGCTGCCGTTGTTACTCGCACCTTTTGCTGATCAGCAGGTGGGTGCTGTATCCGGTCATGCGAAAGTCGGCAATCTGCGCAAGTTCATCGCGCGCTGTCAGTCGCTTGAATATACCTGCGGTTTCAATCTCGACCGCCGCGCTTACAACCGCTGGAACTGCATCACCGTTGTACCCGGCGCGGTCAGCGCGGTTCGCATAGAAGCAATCATCCGGGCCGGTGGGCTTAGTCTTCAGACATTAGCCGAAGATACAGACCTGACACTGTCGCTGCATAAAGATCGGCAGCGGATCGTATACGTTCCGAACGCAATTGCCTGGACGGAAGCGCCGGAGAGTGTGCGCACGCTCGCGCGTCAACGGTTCCGCTGGGCCTACGGCACGTTGCAGTGTCTTTGGAAGCATCGCGAGATGGTTTTCAACCGGAACTATGGCCCGCTCGGCTGGTTTAGTCTGCCGAGCATCTGGTTTTTCCAGATCATGCTCGTGGCGGTCACGCCGGTCGTGGACTTGCTTTTGCTCGCCTCACTGCCGTTCGGGGCATGGCGCGCGGTCATGCCCTTTGTGATCACTTTTCTCACTATGGATCTCGTGCTCGCGACGCTCGCATGCATTCTCGAGCGCGAACCGATTCTGCGCGCATGGCGCATCTTGCCGATGCGTTTGATCTACCGGCCGATGCTCAGTTACTGCATCTGGAAAGCAATCTTGCGCGCACTCAAAGGCGTATGGGTAAGCTGGGGCAAACTCGAGCGCACCGCCAGCGTGCCCGTTCGCGCGTAATCGAATTTGATGTTCGGCGTTCGGCGTTCGGCGGTCGGCGTTTTCTGCTTCACCATCTTGATCTTTGCTCTGGTGTCATGTCGCCGTCACTCCGGCCTAACGAATAGGCAAATCGATCCGGACGGGCCAGTCGAGGTGCTGGTTCCGGACCACGGCGCTTACACCGGCGCGTTCATGGATTTCGGAGACGAAGAGGACGATGTCACGCTCGAGATGATCGAGGATTTCGAGCAAATGGTCGGCAAACATCAGGCAATCATCGCGTCATCGAGCTACTGGGGTGAGCAGAATTTTCCGATGGCGAATCTGAATGTCGTCTGGCGACATGGCTCACTGCCGCTCGTCTTTTGGTCACCATGGGACAAGCCGTATATGCAAAACCGCGGGCCCGACCGCTTCAGTTTGTTCCAAATTCTCAAAGGCAGATGGGATATGTACATCGACAACTGGGCGGATGCGGCGCGTCAGTTCGGCCATCCTATGATTGTCGCCTTCGGCGTCGAGATGAATGGCGACTGGTTCCCGTGGTCCGGCAGCTACTACGGCGGCGACCAGTGGAACGAGGATGCGGACAATTGGCAGGGCCCGGAAAATTTCCGGCGCGCCTATCGTTATGTTGTCGACCGTGTGCGCGCCCGCGGGACGACGAACATAAAATGGATGTTTCACAGCAACAACTACTCCTATCCGCTCGACACCTGGAACTTCGCGCCCTCGTATTATCCGGGTTCGAATTACGTTGATTGGTTGGGCCTGAGCGTCTATGGCCAGCAATTCAAAGATGAACCAAACCCAGATATTCCATCGCTCGTCGACTGGCCCTACCAGGAGTTATGCGCGCTCGACCCGAACAAGCCGCTCATGATTGCCGAATGGGCAACGGGCGAGTTTCCCTATTCGAGCAGCGCGCCCGCCGGAATGCGCAAGCCGCAGTGGGTCAAACAGGCACTGGAGCTTTTTCGCACGCGCTATCCACGGATCAAGGGCGCGGTTTATTGGCATGAACGCTGGCAAAACGTCGACCAGTCCTACAGCAACTTGCGCGTGAATTCGTCTGTCGAGTCGGTCGAAGCGTATCGGAATGGCATCGCGAACCCGAACTGGCTGGGCAACTTGATCCTGCGACCATTGCCCACGAAACGATAGTTGATCTTCCGCGCCGCTCGCTGTAGCCGGCACAAACAAAGGTGTCGCTGTTCAGACAAAATCCGCCGGTGGCGGCGTTTTGGTTGTAAAAGACCGTGAAGAGGTCATGGAGAATGTCGGGATTCATGAAAACTGGCAGACATGTTTTTCGCAGCTTGCGCCGGGTCTTCTTTTATTCGCGCGTCAGTGGGTCCGTTGTGCTGCGGACGCGGAAGACGTTGTTCAAGACGCGTTCGTCAAATTCTGGCGACGCAATCACAACATCGATAATCGCCCGCTGCTTTATGCCACGGTACGCTCGACGGCGCTCGATTTTCTCCGACGCAACAGCCGCCGGGCGCGGCGCGAATCCGACGCAATGGCCGAAACGGAGCAGGTGGTCGAGCCGCAGTTCGACGCGATCGACGACTCGCAAATCGCACTTGCTTCAGCGATCGCCGATTTGCCGGCCGAGCAACGCGAGGTCTTGGTGATGAAAATTTGGAACGAGCTCACGTTCGCTGAGATCGCACAAATCCTCGATATCTCGCAGAACACAGCGGCTTCGCGTTATCGTTATGCACTCGCCGCGCTGAAAAAGAATTTACCGGCGCAATGAACGAGTTTAGTGATCTCGAGAATCAGCTGAAGAAGCTGCGCCCGCGGCGACCAGCGCCGGAACTCACGGAACGTATTGAGCGCGCTCCTTCCCACGCACGACCGGCGCCAGGCGCCGTGGTTATCGTGCGGCGCCGGAGAATTCGCTTTGACTGGGTCGCGCTTGGTGCCGGATTGGCCGCGGCCGCGCTGCTATTGATCTTTGTAGAGTTGCGGAGCGAGCGGCATCAGACCACGCGAATTGCATTCGCGCCGTCGCCCCCTGCGGCAGCGGCCCGGAATGGCTCGTCCAGTTTTTACCCGGAGGGTGTGACGCGCGTGGTCTACGACACGCGCGATGAAGGCGTGTATTTCCCGAGCGGGAGTGAACAGCCGGTGCGCCGCATCCGTTCGCGTGCGCGGGAAACGTTGCACTGGCGAAACCCGATTACTGGCGCCTCACTGCGCGTCTCCTACCCAGCCGAAGAAGTCTCGTTGATCCCGGTTTCCGGCCAGTGATTTTTCGAACCAAACGACACAAATGAAGTGCAAACTGATCACCACC
>DASQXY010000246.1:0-4511 GCA_035639455.1 Chthoniobacterales bacterium
TGTTGCCGATTCCCGGCACTTCGAAAATCGAGCACCTGGAAGAGAATTGCGCGGCGGCGAAACTGAAACTTACGCCAGATGAGTGGGAGCGGATCGATTTGTATCAATTGCACCGAATCGACCCAAAGGTGCCGATGGAGGATTCGTTAGGCGCGCTCAAGCAGATGCAGGACGCGGGCAAGATTCGGCACGTGGGGTTATCGGAGGTGTCGCCGGAGGAAATCGCGCGGGCGCGCAATACGCTGCCGATCGCGAGCGCACAGAACCACTATAATTTCGCGGAGCGCGAGTGGGAAAACACGCTCGCGTATTGCGAAAGAGAGGGGCTTGGGTTTCTGCCGTGGTTCCCGGTCGGTGGCGGTAATGGGCTGACGGCGCAGTCGGTTCTGGAACGGGTCGCGAAAGCGCATCACGCGAGCGCGTATGAGGTGGCGCTGGCGTGGCTGCTCGAGCGCTCGCCCGTGATGTTGCCGATTCCCGGCACTTCGAAAATCGAGCACCTGGAAGAGAATTGCGCGGCGGCGAAACTGAAACTTACGCCAGATGAGTGGGAGCGGATCGACGCGCTCGCGCATCGATGAAGTACAAAGTAGAAATTAGAAAGTAGGAGGCGAGGGCGTCAGGTCGAGAACTGGGCGCGTAAGTCGGCGGGGACACGAGTGGGTTTGCCGGTGCGGGTGTCGATCGGTACCCAAAGGGTGCGCGCTTGGGCGAGAAGTTGCTGGTTCGCCGCGGCAGATCCGTCCAGCGGTGGATCAATCCTTTGACTGCGCTCAGGACAACTCTTGCGGCGGATTTCGGTGAAGCGTTCGAATTTCAGCCGGCTCGCTTCGCCGACCCAAGTGCGCAGGAGTACCTCATCGCGCAGACAAGCTGGTGATTTGTAATCGATCTCGTGGCGTACCACGACCCAGCGGATCGCCGCTTGCGCTTCCGCATTGGCGAGCGCTTTCCAATGCGCCGTGGCGACATCTTGGACCCAGCGCAGATAGACCGTGTTGTTCACGTGATTTTGCTCGTCGATGTCGGCCGGCAGAACCGAAACGGTCATCTCGAATGTCTGCATCGGGGAACAACTGATAAGTGACCGGTGACGAGCGGCGAGTCAGCAGAAGCGCAGAGCGGAAATGACATACCGGAAATCAGAAGCAAACGTTCAACAATCAATTCAAGCCGGTGGTGATGGGAAGCGGCGCATCAGGCGCTCGCGCAGCTCGATTGCTTCTTTTGGACTGAGGCGGCTGAGGATTTTTTCGCGCTTCTCCGCGTCCATGGCGGCAAGTTCGTTGACCAGTCGCTCGCGCGTCCTGTGTTTGACGTAACGGCTCCAGCCAACGGCAATCGCCATGAGACCGGAGATGCCCCAGACAACCAGGTCGGTCTTGGTCACGAGCTAAGTGACGAGTGACCAGTGACAAGTGACAAGTCAAAAATGGCCGGACCTGTAGCCACGTGCCTGTGGCACGTCCGATCCGACGGCGCTCCCGCCTCTGCACGGGCTTTAGCTAGGCTATAGGCCCATGGCTAGAACTTCTACCAGCTTATTGCTTCGCGTGTCGCGGATCATCGGCGGGGTTCACGTATTTGATCTTAAATGGCCCCTCGCTATTGATCTGCACCACGGTTTCGCCATTAGCCCAGGCGAAATGTTTCATCCCCGCTGGCAGGACGGCAAAACCGCCGGGCGCCAACTGCTGACCAGCCGCCTCATCGAATTTTTCCCCCGCACCGAGATTCGCCGTGCCGGAAATGACTGTTACGCGCTCAGTCGTGGGATGGGTGTGCGGTGCGATTTTGTAGCCATCCGGCATTTTCAGGCGGACCGTGAACGGCCCTTTCTTCTCCGGATTACCTTCAAGCACTGCCAACTGTGCGCCAGTCGGTAAGCCTGGAGGCGCTTCACCCCATTGCAGCTGGTCTGGGCTGAGGAATTTATGGCCACCGGTTGCGCCTGCTTTGGTAGCAGCCGCTTCGTCCTTTTTACCACCCGCGTTTTCCTGGGCTGTGATGGCTGAGATCGACAGCGCCAGAACCGTGCTGAATACGACTACATTTTTTTTCATATGCTCGCACAGTTGATTCGCGGTCCAATTTGAATCTGGCTGTGGTGAGCGTTGTCCTTTGCTCGGCCAGCGCGAAAACTCGCGCGCTTCGAGTCATAACTCGCCCTTCATCAGCCAAAAGAATGTGCTTGCAGTACGAGCAGCAACTTACAATTCTGATGCGGCAAACCTTAACCACACACTTATGAAGAAATCATTGTTATCCTTGCTTGTAGCCGTGATCGCGACGGCGTTCGTCATTTCCTGCGCGCAAAAGCAGGAAACAGCGGCGACTACTTCGACCGGCACCGCTGCGACGACAAAGAAAACGACGGCGAAGAAGAAGGGAGCGGCCGCGGAGGAGGCTACACCGACACCGACGCCGAGGAAGAAGAAGGCGGCGGCGAAGAAAGAAGCCGAAACGTCCCCGACAGAATCGCCTTCCGCGACAGAATCCCCAACACCGTAACGGCGACGCTCCGCCGAGCGGAGAACTCTATTCAATTGTGTGCGGCGCTCAGCTAGCCACGGCGAGCTGAGCCGCCGCATTGCTTTTTTATGCGGCGGTCAAACGGCGAAGCTTTCGCCACACGAGCAATGTGCGACCGCGTTCGGGTTCGTTACTTTGAATCCGCCTTTTTGCAGGTCATCGCTGTAATCGAGCACGGAGCCGCTGACGAAAAGCGCGCTTTTTGGATCGACAACCAGGCGCACATTCGAAGTGGGCACGAGGATGTCCCGTTCTTTCGGCCCTTCGACTAGATCCATGACATATTGCAAACCCGAGCAGCCACCGCCTATGACGGCCAGGCGCAACGCGCCGTTTGGCGTTCCTTTTTGCTCAAGTAAGGACGCCAATTTTTGCGCAGCCTTTTCCGTGACGCGAATCAGCCGTTCGTTGCCGATCTTGTAATTCATTTGTGGCGATTCGGTCGTCATGTGTTTGGCCGTGCGATCCTACGCCGCATTGCGCAGCAACTGCGCCACTTCGTTTTGCACCGAGGCCAGCTCGTCGAGGCGCAGTTGCGGGTCCGGCACAATGAAAACGTCGCCAGTAACGGCGTGCTCGTAAATCAAGATCCGCCCATTCGCTCCCGTTTCGGTCTTGATCTGTTTCAAAATGCGTTTGCGCTCAAGCATCGCCGCGAGCACGTAACACGTGCTGGCTGGCGGATTCGGCGTCGTAACGAGCCGACGGAAGAGCTGCTCGGCGGTTTGCTTTGCCAACGGCTCGGGCGCCGGCTCCGGCACCGGTTCGTAGCGCGTCTTCCAAAACGAAAACGGCTGAATATTTTCGTTCCGGTTTGTCCAAGCGTCCTCACTCAGATCTTCTCGCCGGTAGCCGGCTGAATCGCGGAAGAGCAAAGTGTAAAAGTACTCACCGGGCGCGAACGGCCGCCGGGTCACGGCGCATCGGTCGGCACGGTGTTTGATCGCCCATTCGTTCGGCAATGGGTTCATTGGGGAACTATACGCCGCGGCTGAAACAGGCGAAAGCCGGGCGCTTCGCGGTTCGAAGCGCGCAGGTAAAAAAGATAGAGGCCAACCAGGGTGAAAAGAGCATTCGGCGTCCACGCTGCCAAGACCGGAGAGACACGATCGCCTTCGCCGAGCGCGAGAAACAGGTGAGTGAGAAAATTCATCGCGAACACAAGGATGACAGCGGCGGCGACACTCGCCAGGACGCCCCGCCGTGAATAGCCAATGCCGAGCGGCGCCGCGATACAGACGACAACAAAGCAGGTCCACGGTAGGGCGAGTCGGTATTGAAAATGGGTGCGGAACGGCGCCAGCAACGTTTTGGGAAAATCCGCGTTGAAGCGGAGATAATCGCGCAGCTCCGGCAGGCCGAGATACTCCGCGCGCACATTTGCGCTGCTGAGCCGGAACGGCGTTTCGCTCCAGTGTTGGATCATGAGGGACGGGTAAAACTGCTCGTCGATTACGTTGCCCGAGGGGTCGTAGCGGACCACTTTCGCGTTGCTTAACTCCCAACTCTGCGATTCGGGATGATAAATGGCGCGGCTCGCCAGATAGCTCATCACGATGTTGTCATTCGCGTCCTGCTGCAGCACTTGGACATTGTTGAATTCATTGCCGCCGTTGCGAAAATTTTGGATGAACCAGGTCCGATCGTCGGTGCGGTTGCGAAAGATCTGGCCTTCGATCAGTGCCTCCGGATGCCCTCGCGCTTCGGAAAAGAAATATTTGCGCACGAGTTCCGCGTGCGGTGCCAGGGAATAATTGAGCGCCATGCTCGCGCCGACCGTGAGCAGCCCGATGACAATTAAGGGGAACAGAATGCGCGGCAGACTCACGCCGGCGGTAAGCATCGAGACGATCGCTTTTTTGTGCTGCTCGAGCGCGAACAGGATGGCAGGGACGAGATAGGCAAGCGATTTACCAACGCCAGTGCCTGCCTCGATGATAAAATGGCGTTCTTCCTCGAGCGCGCGCGCGACTGCGACT
>DASQXY010000247.1:0-5212 GCA_035639455.1 Chthoniobacterales bacterium
CTTCTACCCACCTGAGCTGCCCGAATCCGAGTGGCTCGAATTTTACGCGCGCTATTTTTCCGCGGTTGAAGTCGATTCCACCTTTTACCATGCCCCCGCGGAAAAGACTGTGTTGCGCTGGGTCGAGGCGACCCCTTCCAATTTCCGCTTCGCCTGCAAACTGCCGCGCGAGATCACGCATGTATGTCGGCTGCGGGATTGCTCCGCCGAGCTAAACGGATTTTTGCGCGCGATCGAACCGCTGACTTCGAAGCTGCAGGCGATCCTGATCCAGCTGCCGGCGTCATTCACGCCAAGGGATGGCAAGCCGGCACTGCGCAGTTTCGTGAAACAGCTGCCGCGTGATCTTCGTTTCGCGATTGAATTCCGCGATCCGGGCTGGCATCGCCCGCAAATCATCGGGCTGCTCGAGAAGTTCCGGATTTGCTGGGTCTGGACTGACATGAGCCCGCTCAATGAGCGCAACCTCGCGCCGTTCGAGTTTCTCCCGCGCACCACTGATTTTCTTTATCTACGCCTGCTCGGCGATTACGCGACTAAGTACGACAAGAATGGTCTATTCGTCCATCGCTACAGCAAACTGCTCTGGAAACGCGAAGCCGCACTCGAGAGCTGGTCACTCAAAATCGAGCGTCATCTTCCGGAAGTGGACAACGTCGGCACTTTTGTGAGCAATCATTTCGAAGGTTTTGCACCCGAGACGGCGCAGCGGCTCGCAGAGCGGCTCGGCCTGGAATTAATCCTCCCGTCGCAAGCCGAGCAGATCGTGGCGGAGAAAGATCGCACCCAACTCGATCTGTTTCAGAATGACGAAGCCCGAATGCCGAATGACCAATCAATCACGAAGCACCAATGACGAAATGGATATCCGCCGCCGGCATTCGGCATTGATCATTGGATGATTCTTTCGTCACTCGTCATTCGGATTTCGTCATTCCCAAAGTACGGCTGCAATGTTTCGGGTATGCGGACCGAGGCGTCGCGTTGCTGATTGTTCTCGACGAACGCGGCAAACAATCGCGGTAGCGCCAGACCCGAGCCGTTGAGCGTGTGGCAAAATTTATTTTTACCATCACGATCTTTGTATCGAAGCTGCATCCGACGCGCCTGGAACTCTTCAAAATTCGAGCAGCTCGAAACTTCCAGATACGCATTCTGCCCCGGTGACCAGACTTCGATGTCGTAAGTTTTGGCCGAACCGAAGCCGAGATCGCCCGTGCAAAGCTCCACCACGCGGTAGTGCAAACCGAGCAGTTGCAACACCCGCTCCGCGTCTGTGGTTAGCGTCTCCAGCTCCTCGTACGATTGCTCGCCAGCCGTGATCTTCACCAACTCCACTTTGTCGAATTGGTGGACGCGAATGATGCCGCGCGTTTCGCGGCCAGCCGATCCCGCTTCCCGGCGAAAACAAGGCGTATAAGCCACAAACTTCTTTGGAACATCCGCAATTATTTCCTGGCGATGAAAATTGGTCACCGGCACCTCCGCCGTCGGCGCGAGAAATAGTTCGCCATCCTCCAAGCCGTACATGTCGGACTCAAACTTCGGCAGTTGCGAGGTGCCGATCATGCAGTCGCGCCGCACCAGAAACGGCGGACTGATCTCCGCATAGCCATGCTCGCGTGTGTGCAGGTCGAGCATGAAATTGACGAGCGCCCGCTCGAGCCGCGCGCCGGCGCCGGTGAAGCAAATGAACCCGCTGCCGCTTAACTTGGCCGCGCGCCCGAGATCAAACAGGTTCAAATTCTCCGCCAGCGCAACGTGATCAAGAGCTTGCTCAAGCTTCGGTTTCTCACCCCAACTTCGAACAAGTCGATTTCCCGTCGGATCTTTTCCGACCGGCACGCTTTCATGTGGCAAATTCGGGATTTGCAGGAGCAAATTGGTTTCCTCCTCGTCCAGCGCGTTCGTGCGATGACTGAGATCAGTGATTTGCACGCCAATTTTGCGTACTTGCGTCTCGAGCTCGTCAGTTGCTTCAGCGCGCGACTTTTTCGCGCCGATTTCCTTGCTCAACCGGTTGCGCTCGGCGTTGAGCTGTTGCAGCGCCGTCTCTGCCTTGCGCCGCTCAAGGTCGATCTGCAGCAGACTGTCGATATTGGCTTCATCGCCGCCGCCACGCGTCGCCAGTCGCTCGCGCACAAAATCCGGCTTCTCGCGCACGAGCCGAATGTCAAGCATGGGTGCGATTGTAGAGGCCGCGTTGCAACGCAGCAACTGTAGCCACGCGTCTGCGACGCGTCTCTCGCTGACGGCCCACAGGCCCGTGGCTACAGGTCGAAACGGCGTGACCAAATCAGTCTGCGCTCTCATACTCCGCACGTGATCACGCTGGCGACGCGCTACGCTCAGATGCGCAATGTCACACGGGTGCGCGAGCGCGCGTTATTTCCGATGCAACGCATCCCGTCCGAGCTCGAGCTGCAGGCGCGCTGGTTCGCCGGAGATTTTGGCCGGCATTTCGTCACCAAGGCGGACGACAAAATCGACGTCGTGCAGTTCGGCGTCTGGAATCGCGAGCCGGGACCCGATTTTAGCGACGTGGCCATTCGCGTAAATGGAGGTGAGCCGATCCGCGGCAGCATCGAATTCGATCTGACCGATCTAAATTGGGACACGCACGGTCACTCAGCCAATCCTGCTTTCGAAAACACCGTGCTCCACGTGTTCGTAAACGAAAGCCGGCAGAAATTTTTTACCCGCACGTTGTCGAACCGCGAGGTGTTGCAGGTGCGCGTCGACCCGAACGCGCTGGCGGAAACATTTACCGCGAATATTCCTCTCGCGCGGCCGGGCCGTTGCCAGGCACCGCTCAAGGCATTGCCAGAAGCGCGGGTGCGCAGCGTGCTCGATGCCGCCGCGCAGTTTCGGTTGCAAAGGAAAGCGGCGCGACTCCGCAGCAAGATCAACACTCATGGCCGTGACGAAGCACTTTTCCAGGAAATAGCGGCCGCGCTCGGCTACAAACAGAATAAACTGCCGTTTACGGTGCTCGCCCAACGATTGCCGCTGAAATCGCTGCGCGAAAACATCGAAGATTGCGAAGCGCTCCTCTTTGGCGTAGCCGGTTTCTTGGACGCGCCGGACCTCGACATTTATGCAAGATCGACGAGGGAATATGTACGCCGGCTCTGGGACAAATGGTGGCCGCATCGGGATGCGCTCCAGCGGCTCATCCTCTCGCCAAAAACGTGGCGGCTCAGCAGCACGCGCCCGCTCAATCATCCGCAGCGCCGCATCGCCGCGCTCGCCATGCTCGCCCGCCAATGGCCAAAATTCCAATCCTCGTTAGGTAAACGCAGCGCAACCGCGATGGCAGAACTCTTTGCGGGACTTGAACATCCGTTCTGGAACTTTCACTACACGCTCACGGCCGAGCCGGCAGCGAAAGAAACGGCGTTAATCGGTGACTCGCGTGCCGCCGACATTCTCGCCAACGCCCTGTTTCCATTTTGGTTTGCCGATGGCGCGACCGTCTGGGCCGACTACAAACATCTGCCGGCGCAGTTATCAAATCGCCGGGTTGAAACGGCCGCGACGCGCCTGTTCGGCAATGACGTGCGCCAGCGAGACTTCACCAAAACGCTCGCATATCAACAGGCCCTGCTGCAGATCTACGAAGACTTCTGTCTGCAGGACGACTCCGATTGCGCGCAATGCCCCTTCCCCGAGCAGATGCCGAAATGGATGTGACACATTCAGGTCGACGACCCAAAACTGAAGCGGCCAAACCGAACGGTTAACCCGCGCAGGCCCTGAACGAAACCATTGTGTAAATCAGTCATTAGCGAGATAATCACTGGACTGTGCAGAACAACTCCGGGCGGGCGCGCGCCTTCACGCTCATTGAGCTGATCGTCGTCATTACGATGATCATCATCCTGGTGGGCCTGCTTTTCCCTGCTTTCAGAGGCGTACAAGACCAGGCCAAACGCACCCAAGCCAAAAACGATCTCACCCAAATCGTCACCGCGGTGAACGCGTTTTACACCGAGTACGGCAGGTACCCGACCAGTGCAACGACCGACACGATTTACGGCCCGGGGGGGGCATCCAGCAATGCCGTCATACTCAATGAACTTAGAGCCGCTAATACTTACACCCTTAATACACGGCAGATCGTTTTTATCTCCCCGCCGGACGTGAAGGATCCAAATAACCCACGCTCAGGAATTGCGAGTAAAACGACAACCGTCAACGGTATCACCGTAAACCAATACGATTTCGTTGACCCTTGGGGAACGCCATACAACGTGGAGATCGACGGAGATTACAACAACCAAATCACGACCAATCCCTATCCGGACACGGACGGCAGCGCAGGAGCTACGCCACTTCGGCAAGGAGTGATCGCGTGGTCGTACGGCAGCGATCAAACGAAAGCCACAAAAAGCCCCCCGAGTAATACTTATAAAGGTTCGGACGACGTGATTTCATGGCAGTGATTTGGTCGCGGCTTGCAATCGGCAACCGCAAATCTAAACTCTGCAATTCTTCCGCGGGTGTAGTTCAATGGCAGAACGGCAGCTTCCCAAGCTGCACACGAGGGTTCGATTCCCTTCACCCGCTCCAGCCTTCGCTTGGAGCGTAACGCAGAGCGAAGGCTGGAGCGTCCGCCATAGCTTCAGCGACGGCGGACCGCCCAAACGTCACCAAGCTACGGCTGGCAGGCCAGCTGTCAGATGCATTACCTCTACTTGTTACAATCCAAATCGCAGCAGCAGCAGTACATCGGTTTAACGCGCGACCTGCGCGAGCGACTGCGACAGCACAATGACGCCAGTTCGCCGCATACGAAGAAATTCTGTCCCTGGACTCTCGTCGCGTATTTTGCCTTTAAAGATGAGGCGACGGCAATCGCGTTCGAGAAATATCTCAAATCGGGCTCAGGACGCGCCTTCATCAAGCGCCACGTGCCTTTGCCTAGACTCCGATAAGTCGGCAAGCGGAGCGCTTGCCCTACAACTCTCCCGCGATTCAACGTTCAGCGTTTCGCAGATAGATCGTCGCTTTTTTGACTTCACAAAAAGCAATGGCTCATGCGATTTTTTAGCGCATGTCCGAGGAAAACACGGGGTCGGATCATGGCTGCGACAATTTCGACGAGCTCTCCGGTTCAGTTCCACCGGCCATTTTCGGCGACCCTGAGACGCGCCGACAATTCATTAAGCAGGTTGCCGGCACGAGTGTCGCGATTACTCTCGGGCCGAGT
>DASQXY010000248.1:0-4231 GCA_035639455.1 Chthoniobacterales bacterium
GCTGGCAGCCGTCGAGGATAAGACTGCAGCAGCGCTCGCGCTCGAAACCGGAAATCGTGCGCAGGAAATACAACACCGGCAGCGTAAACTTTCCTTTACGCAAATCTGTGCCGAGCGTCTTTCCTGTGACATTTTCTTCACCGGCGATGTCGAGGCAATCGTCATAAATCTGGTAAGCCGTTCCCACTCGCAGCCCGAAATCCTTCAATGTTTCGATACTGTTCGGCTGCGCATGACTGATCAGCGCACCTAACTCCGCCGCCGCCGCGAATAGCGAGCCGGTTTTCATTCGAACGATGCGCAAGTAGTCATCGACGCCGAGGCCAAGGTCGAATCGGCGTTGGGTTTGAATCATTTCGCCCGAACAAATTTCGCGCGCGGCGCGGGCAATCGCGCGACCGATTTCGGACTTCTCGAAACCTGTCGACAAATTCAGCGCGTGCGCAAAAAGGCAGTCGCCCAGCAACACGCTGAGCGAATTTCCCCAGCGGGCGTTGACCGTCGGTTGGGCACGACGCCTCTCGGCTTCATCCATGACATCATCGTGCACGAGCGTCGCGACATGAATGAGCTCCACGATCACAGCAAGGTCGATATGTTCGGAGTTGATCTCGCCGGTTGCGCCGCCAGAGAGCAAGGCGACCAATGGCCGCAGCCGCTTCCCGCGTCCGCCGATTGCATACGAGACATACGGTTCGATTGAGGTGTCGAACGCCGCCGCTTGTTCGATGATACGGTTTTCTACCTCATTGAGGTGGGATTGTACGAGGCGCGTTACGCCCGACAGCGGATGGATGACCGATTCCCGTGGCGCTGAGCGGGCAAGGATTCCCACGAGCGCAGGATGAAGGTCGCTCTGCGAAAAGTCAAAGCAACACAATCTGTCTTTGTAACTTTGTTGGTGCCCGGATCAGTGGCGCTCCAGCCAAGCTCGCGTGGCATATCTTTGCTCGGCAAGGTTGGCGGCTCTCGCGAGCAGTGCCCGGTCAAAACCAATGTGGTGGCTGACCGTAGCGAGTTCGTTTGCGAATCGCTCTGCGAAATCATCGCCGATCGCGACGTTTTGGATGCTCCCCTGTTGCAGCAAACCACGCCGGGTCCGACGCTGCGCCGCGCCGGCGATCTTTTGTCCATTCAGAAGAACATCGGCCCGAACTGGATTCGCGAAGCACAACTGTCGATTGTAGCCACGGCCCTGTGGGCCGTCCTCGCACGCTTTTGCATCCTGAATCGGACGTGCCACAGGCGCGTGGCTACAGCAATACACGATTTGCCCGATCGCCCTCAGAACATCACTCAATGCTCGATGGACTTTTTCGTAGATCGACGCTGAGCATTCCGCAAAGAGCGGATGACGAGCGGGAATGATCATCGAATACGTGAGGTCCTTCCCGTGAAACACGACACCACCACCGGTCCAACGGCGGACCAGATCGCGTTCGCGACCGTACGCCGCGACGTCTGCGAATCTCCCGAAGTAGCCAAATGAAACGGCGGGCGAATTCCAGCGGTAAAAGCGAATAGACGGCGCCACGGCCAATTCTAACAATGTCTCATCGACGGCCATGTTCATCGCCGCGGAGCGAAACACACAATCGTGATAAACAATTAGCGTGCGGAAGATCGACATCGCGGTGGAAGTTAACCGCTGATTTCCTCGAGAATCTTCGTCAGCGCGGCTTGGGGATTCGGGTCGGCAATAATCGGTCTGCCAATCACGACATAATCAGCTCCCGCGTGGATCGCGGCACGCGGAGTCATCACGCGCTTCTGGTCCCCAGGTTCGGACCAGCTCGGCCGAATCCCGGGCACCACAATTTTGATTCGGCCGCCGAATTTGCCGCGCAGCATCTTGATTTCATGCGGGCTCGAGACGACGCCGGAAACACCACATTCGACGCCAAGGGTCGCCAGTCGTAGTACCTGATCGTCGATGTTATCTGCGATTCCCGTGTCCCGCAGCGCCTGATCGTCTGCGCTGGTTAGCACCGTCACGCCCAAGATCAACATCCCGGCGTTTCGCGCGGCAATCGCAGCGCGAACCATCTCGCGCCCGCCGCTCAAATGAATTGTGAGCATAGCGGCGCCGAGCTCACGTGCCGCTTTCACGGCGCGTCCGACAGTGTTGGGGATATCATGGAGCTTCAGATCGAGGAAGACTTTCGCGGCACGCTCGTGAATAGCGCGCACGATCTCTGGACCGGCCGCGGTGTAAAGTTGCAGACCGACCTTAAAAAATGCGATCCGTTCACGGAGTTGATCGACTAACTCGAGCGCTTCTCTTTCACTCGGCACGTCGAGAGCGATAATGATTTTCTCGTTCGTCATTTGAAGCAGGTAGAGATTCCTCGACTTCGCTCGGAATGACAGAAAAATTGCGCGTCATGCAAGTGCTCGCGCCGGCGAAAATAAATTTGTCGCTCAAAATTCTCCGGCGGCGCGATGACGGGTTTCACGATATCGAGACGCTGATCGCGCCGGTTTCGCTTTGCGACAAAATCGACATTGAACGCCAACCGCGCTGGATCGATTTCGGTTGCGATGACCCGAGCATTCCCAGCGGGGACGAAAATCTCGTCATCCGCGCCGTGAAGATGTTTTTCGGCGCGACAAATATTCGAGGCGGCGTGTCGATTCAGCTGGAAAAGCAAGTTCCACACGGGGCTGGGCTCGCTGGCGGCAGCAGCGACGCTGCCGCAGCATTGATCGCGCTCAATCGTATGTTCGCCACCAAGTTATCGCGGGATGCGCTCGTTGAAATCGCAGCCAGTATCGGCTCCGATGTGCCTTTTTTCCTTTTTCAATCGGCCGCAGTTTGCAAGGGCCGTGGTGAAGTGGTCACGCCGACGCGATTAGATAAGCAATTGTCGATCTTGCTTCTAAAGCCTGGATTCAGCGTTTCGACCCATTGGGCGTATTCGCGCTGGCAAGATGCGCGAGAGATTCCCGAAGTGCCGTATGCGCCGCAGGAATTCGGCGGTCACACATTCATAAATGATTTGGAGCGACCGGTGTTCGAAAAGCTTGTTTTCCTAGCGCAACTGAAACGATGGCTAGTGAAGCAGCCGGAAGTCGGTGCCGCGCTCATGTCTGGCTCCGGCTCAACCGTTTTCGCCGTGCTGCGCGAAAATGTAGCTGTCGATCTTCTCGCCAATCGAGCAAAGGCAGAACTCGATCCGGAGCTGTGGACGTACGCGTGTGAAACGCTGTGATTCCGGGTAGCGCATCCGTTGCGACGAAACGAAGTTTGCTTGAGTTCCAGCGCGTCGAACACTCACACGCAGAGATAAAGTTCGCGATCGTCAGGGCGCGATCGCCAGCACGCGAGAGGTGTGCACTCCCGACGCTATTCACCCGCCCTGCGACGCAGGGCCGACCGCGCGTATTCGCGGTTTAGCCTGGCGATAAAGCTGGCGCTAATCTCCGCCGGACACACTGCTTCGCACTCGTAAGTGTTGGTGCAATTGCCGAACCCCTCGGCGTCCATCACGCGTACCATGTTGAGCACGCGCCGCGCGCGTTCGGGCTGTCCCTGCGGAAGGGATCCGAGGTGCGATACCTTCGCCGCGGTGAAAAGCATCGCCGATGCGTTCGGACAGGCCGCGGCGCATGCGCCGCAGCCGATGCATGCAGCAGCCTGCATTGCAACATCGGCATCGGCTTTCGGGACGAGAATTGAATTTGCTTCCGGGGCGCTGCCTGCGCGCGCGGAAATGAAACCGCCGGCTTGCACAATCCGATCAAGCGCGCTGCGGTCGATCACCAAATCTTTAATCACAGGAAACGAGCGAACACGGAACGGCTCAATCGTGATGGTCTCGTCGTCGCGGAATTTGCGCATGTAAAGCTCGCAAACAGCACCGGGATGATCCGGCCCGTGCGCTTCGCCGTTGATGGTGAGCGAACAGGTTCCGCAGATTCCTTCGCGGCAATCGGAGTCGAAGGCGATCGGCTCCTCTCGGCGCAGAAGCAAGCGCTCATTCAAAATATCGAGCATCTCAAGAAAGGAGGCATTCGCGGGAATGTCCGGCGCACCGTAATCGACCAGCTTGCCCGGTGACTGTCGATCTTTCTGCCGCCAGACTCTCAAGCCGAAGTTCATAGTTGAAAGTTGAGAGTTGAGAGTTGGAAGGCATGCATTGTGATTAACTCGCGAGGAGCGACTTTCTTAAGCCGCTGAGCATGCGGCTCAGCTCTTCGGCATCTTGATAGAGGGAGCGGAACTTTTCGT
>DASQXY010000249.1:0-5039 GCA_035639455.1 Chthoniobacterales bacterium
AAGACGATATTATTCCAAATCGAGCAGTGTGCGCTGAGTTGCTTGAACACGGCATTGCGCAGCGCCAAGTCTGCGCCGTAGAGAGTGATCAGGCCATTGGCGACGCCGTTTTTGCGCTGAATCTGCCCGGAAATTTCGAGCGGACCTGAAATCCGGTCGGGAGAATCAGTGACCCAGAATTCGCCAATTTGCGGTGCGTTAATTTCGCAGTTCAACTGCAGGTCCTGCGACGCGGCCGTGTGCAACTGGTTTGGCAGTCGATATTGCCCCTGCACCATGAGGTTGTTGTTGCTTCGGGCAACACTCACCTGCTCGATTTGCAGCAGCTCGCCGGTACTACGCAGCGAAGCGCTGAGTGCATCGAATACATAATCGCGGTAGCGAACGTCCGCAGCTTGCAGGTGAACGGCTGATTGCACGTCGGCGAACCACGGCGTGGTCGCGTTCGTCTGCGCCAGGCTGTTCGTCGCACTGAACGTCAGGTTAAAACGGTCGAGCACGCCGTCTGCGAAGCCGATCGAACCGCCTTCCGCGCTGAAATTCGCGTTCGCTTTTCCGCCGGAGACATCGATCCGGCCGTTGACTTGTGCCGAACCGGTCAAATGCTGCGGCAGGTTTGCGGTTAACCGCGCCAAATCAACCGCTGCCGCAGAAATCTCCAAGCTCATCGGATCTTGTCCGATCTGCTTCAGTTCGCGCGGCAACTCCGCCGATCCGCGCACGTGAAATTCGTTCGCGCCCTGAACGAGCTCCCCTTGCGCCAAGCTTAGGTGGCCGTTTCGAGCCCACATTGTGAACAGACAGCGGTCGAGCACGATTTGCGGATGACGGAAGTTGCTGATCTGCGCAGAAGCGCTCCCGTTCCAAGAGTCCGGTCGGTTCAGCGTGCCGCGCAAATCCACACTTAGCCGCTCGACCTCGCCGCTAAGATAACCTTCCGGCAGCGCGAGATATTTGTTCAAAGTTGCGACGGGAATTCGCTCGCCTGTCATTGCCAGTTGGGTATTCAGCGACGAGTTCGTCTGTTGCAACGAAACCGACGCGGTGAACGGGCCACCGAGTGCCGCCTCCACGCTGGCCGTCAAAATCTTGGAACGAATACGGGACGCATCGATATTGATGACGCGAAACTGATTGCGCTCGTCGAGGAACAGATCACGAATCGTCAGGTTTTTGTCCGCATAGGAGGTCTGCGCGGAAACATTGGTCCACTGCTCGCCACCAGGTAGCTGCAACCGGCCGATGTGCAACGCGGCAGGGTGATGTGGGTCGAGTTCAAGATCGACATGTTCAAGCGCGACGTCGTGCGGCTTATTGCGCACGAGCACACTGACGTCGGCGAGGTGCAGACGAGTCGGAAAGATGGAAGGCAGAGTGATTCTTTCGCGCCTTTTCGGCGGACGCGTTTGCAGAGGCGCGGCGGCGGGATTCAGAACGACGCGGGCGGATTGCAGCTCGATATTGCGAAGAAATTCCGACGGGCCATGGAATAGCAGCGCGCAGAAGCTGTAATCTGCGCGCGCAGAGCCGATATCGATCGATTCAACCCCACTTGGGCCGGTCGGTGTAATGCGTACGTTTTTTAGGGCAAGGTTGGTGAAAGCGGTCCCTTCGAGGCGAAACTCGAGCTTAAGATGCTGGCCCGCCGCGAAATGTCGGGCTCCAACGCGGAGGAACGACCGCAATAGCGGCCGGTGCAAGAACACGATCAGCAGAGCAGCAGTCGCGATCGATCCCAGCGCGACGCTGCGCCAGAATCGCCTGCGCGCCTGCGCGCTCGCATGACTTTCCTCACCCACGAAGAGGTCTACTCTATTTTCACCCCCACCATTCGCAAACGCCTGTGGGTATTGATGATTGCGACTGCTAGCAGCTTCTCGCGCGAAACAGATGCAGGGTGACAATGAGGGCAAAAGGTCAGCTGCGCTTGGCCACGGACGGTGAGCTGGCCGGGGGCAATCCAGCCGGCCGCAGCTTCTTGCGCGAGGCACACCGGGAATTTCGACAGCGCATTCTGAATCCACGTTTTCCCTGCGTCGGCGCCAAGGCCGCGTTCCACGAGCAAAGCTATGGGTTTGCCGTGTACACAGAACTCGCGTCCAATGAATCGACGGCTGCCCTTTGCCGTGATCTGCGCGATTTCCGCGAACGCACACGCAATGTCCACAATTACACGACGTTCATTGCCGTTTTTGCCGGGCCAACGAATCTCAGTGAAGCAGAATTCGAAGATCTACTCTGGCGACAGTTGCGTCAGATTCACGCAACTGACGTGGTCGATTGGGCGGCGGACGTTAGCTCCGATCCGGCCGACCCTCATTTCTCATTCAGTTTCGCTGGACGCGCATTTTACGTAGTTGGGATGCACGCGAACAGTTCGCGCCTGGCGCGACGGTTTCGCTGGCCGACGCTCGTTTTCAATCCGCATGAGCAGTTTGAAAGGTTGCGGGCTGACGGTAAATGGAAGCGGATACAGCGGACGATCCGCGCACGTGAGATTGCGTTGCAGGGCAGCATCAACCCGATGTTGAATGATTTCGGTGAACGCTCGGAAGCACGCCAATACTCCGGCCGTGCGGTCAGCGATGATTGGGTTGCGCCGTTTCCTGCCCGCGCAAAATGCCCGGTTCGACACTAATATCGCCGTTCTTGCACAATGCCGTCTTGTGTCGGGCGAACTCGAGACATGTCTTACTGCTAGGTCGAACTGAACAATGAGAGATCCTCGACTTCGCCCGGAATGACAGGAAGGCTGGAACCGCAAACCGGGACGGCGTTCGAGCTGGCAAAAGGTCAATCGCTGCGTGTAATTGATCTTGAAGGCGAACAGGTCGCTGACCTAGTGGCATTCAATGCCGCCGAAAGAAACGAATGGCTCTGTTCGGGACGGAGCATCGATTATGCGAACCGAATTTATCTCACCACCGGCGATGTTCTCTATTCAAATCGCAGCCGCCCGATGTTCACCATTTTGCAGGATGACGTCGGGCGCCATGATTTTTTGCTGACGCCGTGCAGCCGTGAGACATTCGCCATCATCTACGGGCAGAAGAGTTACCGTCCCAACTGCTTCGAGAACCTCGCGATGCACCTTGCGCGATTCGGCATCGCGCCGGATTCAATTCCCACCACGTTCAACATTTTCATGAACGTGGAAATCGATCGCGCCGGGAAGATGTCGATCTTGCCGCCGCGTTCCAGAGCCGGTGATTCGCTCGCATTGCGTGCGGAAATGCACGTGATCGTGGGTTTGACCGCATGTTCGGCGGAGCAGTCGAACAACTACAAATTTAAGCCCATCGGGTATGAGATTTCCTGACGCGCTCGCGCTGGCCGTGGCGAGCCGAGGCCGCGCGAGGCAGAGGGGTTGAGGTGGCGCCGGCTCGCCTCGCTATTGATCTCTACTCACAAGCTGCCGCTTCCCCTTAATCAACGCAATCTCCGCGCTCACCCTCTCGATCTGCGCAGCTTGGTGTTTCAGGCTTGCGGTCAAGGTTTTGATTTCCCCTTCCTGCTCGGCAATTTTGGCCGTCTGCTCCTGCACGCGTTGATGCTCTTTCAGAAATTCGTTGAGCAACATCGCGTTCACGGCCTCATAGCGAACGCCGGTTAATTTGCCCTCTTCATCAGACCTAACGAGGTCGGGCGATACTTTCACAACGTCTTCAGCGATCAAACCGAATTGTTGCGCTTGTCGCGGATCGAGCTCCTCGTTGTAACGGAAGGTGACCGGGCGCAGGCCGAAGATGGCTTCGCTCACCTTGTCCATTGAGCCGATGTCATGTTTGAAGCGCTCAGCTGACGGGGCGCATGTGCCCACTTGACCGTTGCCGTTAACGCACACGGCATTGCCAGCCACTGAAGTGCTAACGCCGGCGATAAATGTCTTTACGTGCACGCCATTAGTTCCGATGCGAATAGCTCGGTTTTCGTTGCCTACTCCCACATTACCAATGAGAATGTTGGCATTCCCGTTAGTGTTATAGCCAGACAGGAAACCAACTGCGATGTTAGTCCGGCCAATGACGTTGTGAACCAGCGCGCCGGCACCTATCGCGGTGTTTTGAACGCCGCTTTGATTCGAAAGCAGAGCTTGAAAACCTGCCGCGGTATTGAAGACACCGCTGGTGTTGCTAAAAAGGGCAAACGCGCCATCGGCTTTATTGTATGAGCCGCTCGAATTATTAAACAAAGCTCCGAATCCGACAGCAGTGTTGTTGATTCCGGTCGTGTTATGAAAAAGCGCGTCGCTACCTTCAGCCGTGTTGTTACCCGCGTAGCCCCCGTCTGGGAGTGGTGTGAGCGCGCGCGTCGTGGGGGAAAATAGGAACGTGGCGCCGAGCGCCGTGACGACGACGCTGAGCCTCATGAGATTTGCCAGGTTTGTTGATTTCATATCATCCACCTAAATCAGGTCGGGCCCGCCCGGGAGTTGAAGCGTGCTTGCCCTGTCACTGAATTGTTGCAGTGTTTGCTCCCGAACAGTTATTCGTCCTAACGGCTTTCTTCAGCTGGAGCAATGTTTTTCCAATATTGTCGGCGCCGCGCTGTGGCACCGCCCTCACCGGCTGGGATGATTGTGAATCCCAGGAAAGAGGATTAGCTCGCCCAACGCGGCAAACGCTTTTCGTTAAACGCAGCGATGCCTTCGCGCGCTTCCGGTGATTCCCGCGCCTGCATGTGAGATTTCAATGCAAGATCGACATCTTCTTTCACGGACGTCGACCAAAGTTTCTCGATCAGCTTTTTTGTCTCCGCCAGCGCGCCCGGCGCGCCTTGCAAGACGGAGTCGGCAAACTTCTGAGCTTCTTTCATGATGTCATCACGTGCAACGATGCGATTCACGAGGCCGATCTCCCGCGCCTGAGCGGCGTCGATTAGCTCGGAACCGAGAAGCAGCTCACGCATGTGTCGTTCGCCAATTTGCCGGCGCAGGAAAGTCATGACCAAGCCGGCGACGAGACCGCGGCGCACTTCAGGGTAGCCAATTTTCGTCCCTTCGGCAGCGATCACGAAGTCGCATGCCGACATAATTCCCG
>DASQXY010000250.1:0-4423 GCA_035639455.1 Chthoniobacterales bacterium
TCCCAATCTTCGTCCGTCAACCAATTAAAATCATAGCGCGCCCGCAGGGTAAGGTTGTAGAACTGCGGCAGATACCACACCACGCCTGCAATCGCGTCGAAGCTCTGAAAATTCAGCTCATGGAACTCGCCGTATTCAAAGACCTGTTCCTGAACGCCCAGCTCCGCAAAAAATGTCTTTGTAATCGGCGGCACGTACATCAGGCCAATCGCTGGGGCGACGATGACATCGTCCTGCGCACCGTGCCGCACCAACGCTACGTTCGATGTGTAGTAAATCGGCAGACCGAACTGGATTGTGAACGGTTTGTATTGCTCGACGCGTTTGAGGATTTGTTGTTCGCCAAGATCGGCATCGTTTGGACTCGCGGCTGCGTAACCGCCTTCCACTGGAGCCGGCGAGCCTAACGGAGCAGGAGGAAAAGCTGGCGCGGTACGCAGCAACTCTGCGCGCTCAACGTTTTGCGGCGTTTGCACCGTTTGCGCGTCTAAGTGCACCGCACAAATGCAAACGCATGCGCCTGTCACGGCGCTGAACACGCAGCGCTGGCCCAAATCCTTCATGCGGCTCATAGCAGCAGCTTTCTCTTCTGAGGCTGCGGCTATTTCCGGTCAAGCAACAACTAGCTGGGAAGCAGCGCGAAATTGCCTTGTGTAGCCACCGGTCTGTGGCCGGTTAGTCCGATTAGATATCTGAGGCACGAAAGGCAGGCTCATAGAGCTCTGCCTACAACTCAAATCCCAAGCAGCGTCCGCTGCCATGGGAGCAACAAAGCTTGAACGCGGCTTTGTTCCGCCGCGATTGCGTCGAGCGTGGCACGCGGTGCGAGCACGTTTGCCTCAACTTGCAACTCACGGGCGGCCCGGTCGCGGCGGGCGCGTAATTCCTCGCTCCGGCGCAGTGTCTCTGGACCGGGCCGCATTCCAACCCGCATCGGTGCGATTGGCCACTCTGATTCCGGCGACTGCAGCGCGCGTTCGCCGGCTTGGCGGAAGGCACGTCTGCGTCGCGACGAAAAGTGCCGGTAATCAGGTGTCTTGCCGGCTGCAAAACTCTCCGCCGCGCGGAGCAATTCTTCATTGCGCAAGATGTGAAATGGCGGCCGGTCCGCCGTTTCGGCTTCTTTCTCGCGCCATTGCCACAGGGAGCGCAAGACCGCCGCCGCCCGACCGCGCAGCACACCCGCCCCGCGGATGCGCCAGACTTCATCGGGGTCTCGCGTGCGTTCGAGCGCAGCCTGTTCGATAGCGCGCTGGCATGACTGACGAAACCATTCCATGCGGCCACGCTGAAGTAGTTCCCCTTCCAATTTTTGCGCGAGCGGGAGCAAGTAATGCGTATCGTTGACCGCGTATTCCGCCATGCGGCGGGGCAGAGGCCGCCGCGCCCAGTTCGCTCGTTGCGAACCCTTCGCGAGCTTCACATCGAAGTAACGCTCGACCAGTGCAGCCAGGCTAAACTGCCGAATTCCAAGCAGTCGTGCCGCGATGACCGTGTCGAAGATTCGGGTTGCAAGAAAATGCAAGCTGCGGCGGAGCAATCGCAGATCAAAGTCGGCGCCGTGCAATACGATTTCTTTTTTCGCCAGCGCAGCGGTGAGTGGCGATAAATCGAGGTTCGCCAAAGGATCGATAATGAAGTCGTGGTCACCGTGCAGCGTCGGCAGGCTGATCTGAAGCAGGCAAAGCTTCTCGCGATAGCAGTGAAGACTGTCGGCTTCAGTATCTACAGCAATCCGGTCGTGCCACGCGATCTGAGTGAGCAGCTCGTCCAGTTGGGAACCGCTGGCGACAAAATGTGCTGAGGATGATGAAGCAACTAAGTCGGAATGGCGAGAGGACGTTGCCGAGCGCTCTTTCGTCATTTGAGCATTTCGGCTTCGTCTATCATTTGTCATTCGTGCTTTGTCATTTCGGCGCAGCGATTACTTCAAGCCGCTTAGCAACAGCTCGGCGTTGGTTTTCGTGGCCTGCAGGTTCTCAATCAACTTCTCCATCGCTTCGATCGGCGGAAGCGCGGCCATGGTTTTGCGCAGCACCTGCACCCGCTCCCATTCGTCGGGATGATACAGCAAGTCTTCTCGCCGCGTTCCCGATTGCATAACGTGGATGGCGGGATAGAGCCGCTTCTCCTGCAACGCGCGGTCGAGGTGCAGCTCCATATTTCCGGTGCCTTTGAACTCCTCGAAAATGAGCTCGTCCATACGGCTGCCGGTTTCAATTAACGCCGTAGCAAGAATCGTTAGGCTGCCGCCCTCTTCGACGCTGCGCGCTGAGCCAAAGAACTTCTTCGGTTTGATCAACGCCTTCGCCTCGACGCCGCCGGACATGATGCGTCCCTTGCCTGGCTGAAGATTGTTGTAACCGCGCGAGAGTCGGGTCAGACTGTCGAGCAGGACCACGACATCCTTTTTCAACTCGACCAGACGTTTGGCGCGTTCCAGCACCAGCTCGGCCACTTGCACATGCCGATGCACGCTCTCGTCGAAATTAGAATGGTAAATCTGGCAATCGATCTCCCGCGCAAGGTCGGTCACTTCTTCCGGGCGCTCGTCGACGAGCAAAAGGATGAGCACTAGATCAGGGTGATTAACCCGGATCGCTTTCGCGATTTCCTTAAGCAAAATGGTTTTGCCGACGCGCGGCGGCGCGACAATTAGCCCACGTTGCCCGCGTCCGAGCGGAGCGAGCAAGTCGATGGCTCGTGCGCTGATCGAATTTGTCTTCGGGTTCTCGAGCATGATCCTGCCCTGCGGAAACTGCGGCGTGAGCTTGTCGAACTCGGTGGGCGCATTCCACTGGTCAGCCGGTTGACCCTCCGTGGCCTGGACCTTATCGAGCACGAGCGATTTCTCGCGCTCACGCGGCAAACGAACCGTTCCGGCGAGGTGTTGACCCGGACGCAGATGGAATTGCTCGATGAGTGGGCGCGAAACACAAACGTCCTCCGGCACGGGCAAAAAATTCAGCTCCGGCCAGCGCAACGCGCCAAAGGATTCACCCGTCTGCTCCAGAAAACCTTCCGCCGTCACGGTCGCGCCGGACTGCAATGCCGCGCGGACGAGATCGAGAATCTGGTAATGACGCGAGCGCGCCGGGTACAGGCGGAGATTTAAGTCGCGCGCCAGCGCGTGCAGCTCGTCGGTCGAAAGGCGTTGCAGCTTGTTTAAATCTAAAGGCGGCCGGGCCTCCGGCTTGCCCTGATCTGTAGATGACAAGCTGGAAGTTGGCGCTACATCTGTAGCGGCGGGCGTGCTGGCGGCCTCAGCGGGCTGCACGCCTGGCTTTCTCGTTAGGGTTTCGTCCATTTTTCTGTCCGCCAAAGATCGACAAGTAGTTTCGTCTGCACGCGCAGCACGTCCGGTCCGTTGTTATTCCAGACAACGTGATCGGCACGTTTGATTTTCTCCTCCAGCGGCATTTGTGAATTGATCATTGCCTCGGCTTCAGGTTGGTCGAACAAGTTTTCAACTTGCCGCTCGCCGGATCGCAACTTGAAAAGTTGCGCCACATTACCTGAACCCCGCGCACGCAAGCGCTCGACCTGCACGCTGCGCGAACAGGCAACCACGACCACGCGATCGCATAAGATCTCCCCGCCCGTTTCGTAAAGCAGTGGAATGTCAGCAAAGAAAAAATCCGGAGAGTTTCGATGTGTTTCCGCCAGAGCGCTCCACTGCGCCCGGATGGGCGGGTGAAGGATTTGTTCGAGCGCGCGTCTCTTCGCGGCGTCGCGAAGTATTATCGCGCGAACCGCGGCGCGATTCAACTCCCCGCTCCCCGAAAACATTTCTGCGCCAAACTCCTTCCGGACGGCATTCTTGATGTGCGCAAGATCGACAATTTGCCGCGCGGCTTGATCCGCGTCGAAGAACCTCGCCTGCCGCAGAAGCTCGCGCAGGTAATGACAAAATGTACTCTTCCCGGTGGCAACTCCGCCAGTAATAGCGATGGCGGGCACTTACTCCAATAACCGAGTCACCAGACGCGCCACGGTTCGGCTAACCGTTAGCCACGATACGCGCGGCTTTAGTCGGGTCGGTCCCAATCGTAACTGTGGCTTTCATTCCCGCCTTGAGGTCCGCAATCGTCGCTCGTTGCCCGTTGACGGTGATCTCTGTAAACCGCGAAACCAAATAGGCCTTGCTCGTCTTGTTGAGCACCTTGCCTTTATCCGAGACAATCTGCTCAGTGACAGTCACGACCGTCGGGCTCACCGCCGAAATTACGATCTCCTGATGGGCAGGCGTGGCCGTTACACGCGGCTTCATTTTGATTCCGCTCGCCTGCAGGACCGGAACGGCACACGCCAGCGAAATACAGAAGACCGCCCACCCTGCCCACGATCCCTTTACCATCACTTCTTATACGCCGGCTGCTCGGGCAATACCGGCGGCTCGACCACCGATTCGCTTTCCTCTTGC
>DASQXY010000251.1:0-7597 GCA_035639455.1 Chthoniobacterales bacterium
TGATCACTAAGACAAAATCCTCCACACCTGCGGCGGACGTTTAGGTCGTCCGCTCAGCGAATTCTTAGGAAATGTCGATGCGAACAAATGCATCGGTGTTTAGCATCTTCTTACGTAATTCACCATGCCCTCGGTTTCGTCTTGATTTTACTGGGTCGCCTTCCTGGTTGTGATCCTAGCCGTCCAATGAAAGGCGAGCCACTCCAAAAGTATTTGGGAGCAGGCGCTCGCGGCGGCGAGTCTAGCGATTCGTTAGGTAGTTTGAGTTCTTCGAGCAACGACCATACGACTGCCGTGACAGCAAATCGGCCAGGCGAGGAACGCGTCCTGCTAATTCAATCTCTGGAACCATGCGGATCCTGGTGGTCGAGGACGAAAAAGCCGTCGCGCACATGATTGCGATGGTGCTCGGAGGTCCAACATCCAAGGTGGTTACGGCGAGGAATGGTTGGGAGGCACTCATTAAGATCGGTGCTACCGACCGACCTTTTGACGTTGTGATCACTGACCACCGTATGCCGCGCACGACCGGCCTCCAACTGGTGCGTCAGCTACGGGCGCAAAACTTTGGCGGCAAGATCCTCGTTCTCTCGGCTCACCTCTCGGACGAGGATATTCGCACTTACGAAGACCTGCGCGTGGACATGATGATGTCCAAACCGTTTGACTTTGACGAGCTGCAACAAGCGATGGCGGTCCTTAACAAGAAGCCGTCAGTGCTCGCTCGAGCATAGGATTGGCCGCATCATCTGGTTAGGCCCCCGGTGCATCCGCGTAAGGTTTAGCCCACTCCGGGACATTGTCGCTGCATGGCCCCTCCCCAACAAGCTCCCCAGTGTCAATACGATGCTTTTGAATCCACGAGGGGCCGTGTGCGTTGACACAGCGGATGACAACGCATGTGTCGTTATCCGTAAAGTCCGAGAGGTCAATGAATGCGCGTGAAACGTGGAAATTTGCTACGACTTTTCCGCCGCGTGCGATACGCACCTGACTGTTCATCCAGCCACCGCGAGAGTGCTGTGCTACGGCATAGGTCCATCCAACTATCCCAGACTTGGATACCTTTGGCAGTAGACAATGTCCGTCCAGATCTCTCGATGCCCGTCTGAAAACGTGACCGACACGTTGCCGACTGCCCGCCAGTCGACAGCGCTCTGCGTGCTAACGCGGAGTATACTCGCCGCCACAGGATGAGCTTGCAAATCTTTCGACTGCACCGCGGCTGCACGCAACGCGAGTGCTACGAGGCCTGTGATGTGTAACCGTGTCACGTATCGTGGAGGGTATAACGAGAACAAGCTCAGCCGCGACGATTAAGCGGGCGACTTCGCACAAAGCGCGCGCCTAGTTTACCAGCTGCCGCTGGGGAAAGGGCGCCCGGGGCTGGTCGCCCCGAAACCGAGGAGTGTTTCGGCGCGGCGCCGGAGCGCAGCAGGGTTCGGGCGCTTCTCAAATGCTGCGCGCGCGGATTCCATTTCTTTAAGCGACGCGTTCATCGCGCGGATGATCTTGCGTTCTTCCCGCGTGAGCAGGTCGCGTTCGGCGGGAGTCACGGCGCGTCGTTGTAGACGCGCGATGATTTCCGCGAGTGCGTCAGTGTTACCGGCGCGGAACAGATCGACCAGCCGTTGAAAGCTGAGGTGAAAAGGAATGGTGGCAACATCGATGTCCACGTTTTCGGCGATGCCATCGGCTGGCATAGCGACCGGCTTCGAAGTCGCCACCGAGTTCCAGACATTTTCCGGCTCGTAGTACCCGATTTCGACGCGGTAAGTCGCGCGCTGCTGCGGAACCGTGATGTAGTAGTTCCCTGCCATTGGCTCGGTGGCAGTAGCTGTCGCTTCGTCGCCATTCTCACAGTAAACGCGGAGATGCACTTTTCGATCCGCCGGCGCTGTGTTGTCAAAAACGGACGCCCAGTCAACACTCCAACAAGCGAAAATCGTGCGCGGGTCGCGCGCGATCGCGAACAGGAGCGGTTCATCATAAAATCGCAGCAATTCCACCGCATCTGGAATGAGATCAATTCGCTCAGCTTCGGCTGACCTGACAATTGTGTCGCCCGAGATGCGAAAATCGCGAGCCTCGCTTTCCGCGGGTGATTTGCGATTGGCGGGCGGCATCGCGATTCATCGACAACTTCGCGAAAATCGGCGAAAGGCAAAATGGATGTTCAAAAAAGCCAGACGTAAGCTCGATCCGCGACCGCACGAGTTTGCCGTAGCGATCAAGCGCGGAGCGCGCTCCAGAAAATCAGCCCGGCCATGCGTGATTTTGAACCCGAACGCGGGATCGGCCGGCGACCTGCACCGCCTCCTCTCGCAAATGAGCCGCCTTGATCCTGCGGTTATCCACATGACGCGCAAGGCTGGCGATGCTCGGAGGTTCGCGCGAGAAGCAGTTCGCAAGCATTGCTACCGGATTATTGTCGCTGGTGGCGACGGCACACTGAACGAAGTGGTTAACGGCGTTGCAACCTCTGCCGTTCGGGTCTGCCTTGGTTTACTGCCGCTCGGTACCGGCAACGATTTCGCGCGCTCGCTTAATTTGCCGAGTGCAGTGGAAGAGAACGCCGAGCTCTTGCTTTCCGGGAGAACAAGACCAATCGACATCGTGCGCGTGCGAAGCAGCCGCCGAAGCCGTTATTTTGTTAATGTTTCCGCTGGCGGATTCAGCCAAGTCGTCGACGAAAAACTGACGCCACGGATAAAACAAAATTGGGGGCCACTCGCGTATTTGCGCAGCGCTGCCGTAGCGCTGCCGCAGCTGCACGCCTATCACGCTCACATCGAATTCGACGACAACGAGATCGTCCGGGTTGATCTGTACAACGTGGTGGTTGCAAATGGACGCTTTGTCGCGGGCGGATTGCCAATCGCGCCGAACGCCAAACCAGGCGACGGGTTACTCGATGTCGTGCTGATTCCGACGCACCCGATCGCAAACGTTGCGTTGATCGCGGCGGAGATTTTGTTAGGCAAACACCTTCGTAGTGGCGTGGTTGAATTCCGGCGAGCCAAGAAAATTTCAATACATTCGCAGCCGCCGATGTGGTTCAACGTCGATGGCGAGCCGGTTGGAACAGTCCCCGCGGTGTTTGAAGTCGTCCCGCGCGCGCTCAATTTTTTTATTGCAGAATGAAGGACTCGAAAATCGTCGGCTTCGACGAAATCGCCGAGCGCGCGGAAGAGTTGCACCACGGTGGGAAAAAGGTCGTCGCGACGAATGGCTGTTTCGATCTGCTCCATGTCGGTCACGTGCGCTGTCTGCAACGAGCGCGCAGCCTGGGCGACCTTTTGATCGTCGGATTAAATGCCGATGCGTCGGTGCGTGTGCTGAAAGGCGAGGGGCGACCGATCAACCGTGAGCATGATCGCGCTGAAGTCCTAGCCGCCTTGGAAAGCGTGGATCTGGTGACGATTTTTCCTGAGACGCGGGCGACGCACTTTATCGAGGCCGTGCGGCCGGATGTTTACGTGAAAGGTGGTGATTACACGTCCGACATCCTCGACCCGGAGGAGCGCGCGATGCTGCACAAAATCGGTGCTAAGATCGATATTGTGCCGTTTGAGCAAGGTTACTCGACCTCGCGACTGCTCAACCAGCTCCGCGCAACTGTGAAATGAGACCGCTTGGACTCGGCATTTTAGGTTCCGGCAAAGGCAGCAACTGTCGCGCTATCCTCGAAAGCATCCGCTCCGGCGCGTTGTCAGCGGAAGCGCGCGTCGTGATCTCGGATGTGTTCGATGCGCCGATTCTCGAGATCGCGCACGAATTCCGTGTGCCGAACGCTTACCTGCCGTCAGGCCAATTTCGCACCCGCCTCGAGCCGCGCGTCGAGATGGAATTGGTGCAAATGTTGCGTAACGCCGGAGCCGAACTGGTTGTGCTCGCGGGTTTCATGCGCGTCCTGAAAGAACCGATGCTCCAGGCATTTCCGCGGCGAATCATTAACATCCACCCGTCACTGCTGCCAAAGTTCCCGGGGCTCGAAGCGTGGAAGCAAGCGCTCACGGCTGGCGAGACAGTGACCGGCTGCACAGTGCATTATGTCGACGAGCAAATCGATCATGGTGATATCATTGCCCAGCGTGAGGTGCCGATTTTGCCTAACGATACGGCGGAAACTTTGCACGCGCGAATCCAGGTTGCCGAACACGAGTTGTATCCAGCGGTTATCGCGCAGTTATGCGCGGCAGAGTCGCGCGCTTAGGTCCGCTCCGGCTTTGGCGCGCGCCCGAGCAGGTCCGTCAGCGCCTGGACAGCCGGTTTGTTTTCATAGAGCAGCGCGTACACCTGATCGATAATTGGCGTGTCGATCTTGAGTTTCCGCGCGCATTCGTAGGCGCTGTTCGCGGTGGGGACCCCTTCGGCGATCATTTGCATCGTGGAGGTAATTTGCTGGAGTGATTCGCCGCGGCCGAGACGTTCGCCGACTCTGCGATTGCGGCTTTGTTTACTGTAACACGTCAACACGAGATCGCCCGCGCCGCTCAGGCCGTAAAACGTGCTCAACCATCCGCCCATTGCGGTCCCGAGGCGAATCAGTTCCGCCAAGGCGCGAGTGACCAGCGCAGCTTTGGAATTGTCGCCGAGGCCAAGACCTTCGCTCGCGCCAGCGGCAAGAGCGAAAACGTTTTTCAACGCCCCTCCAAGTTCCACGCCGGGAACGTCGTCAGCGGTGTAAATGCGAAAATACGCACTGCCCAGGAGCGCCTGAAGCTCTGTCGCGCATTCCGGCTCGCTGCACGCGAGCACGGTAGCCGTTGGCAGACCGCGCGAAACCTCCGGCGCGAGATTCGGACCTGAAAGAACGCCAATCCTTCGCTTCGGAAAAATCTCGGTGAGAATCTCACTCATACGCATTCCGCTGCCGTGCTCGATGCCCTTCGTGCAACTGAGAAAACGCGCGCGCTCATTGGCAAGACTGTCGCGGAGCCGCGCCGCGACGGTTCGCATTGCTGTCGATGGCACAACGAGCACAATAAGGTCTGCTTCCGAGCAGTCTTCGAGACGATTCGTTAGGTGTAACGAATCTGGCAAGCGGATTCCCGGCAGATACGGCCGGTTCTCGCGCGTCGTTCGCATCTGCTCAATTCGCACCCGGTTGTTGCCCCATAAGATCACCTTCGGTGCTAAATTCGCCCACAGGACGGCGAGCGCCGTGCCCCAACCACCCGCACCGATGATAGCCAAGTTGTCGACCTTCACCTGCGCGTGAACCGGGGCTCCGTTCCCTTGATCAAGCGAGACAGATTCGAACGGTGGCGAATGACCACGAGTGCAGCGACGGAAAGTGAAAAATATAGCGGCACCGGCGTCCTCAGCCAGTGCAGAAACAACATCGCAGCCACCGAAATCGGTAGTGCAATTGCAGCAACGATCGACGCGAGTGAAACGTAACGACCGATTTCAAAAGTGACTAGCCAAACCCCACAGACGATCGCCGCGGCAATTGGCATCAGCCCGAACACAACCCCGATCGACGTCGCAACGCCTTTGCCGCCGCGAAATCTAAGCCAAGCGGGAAAGCTGTGCCCAAGCACTGCGCAAATTCCCGCGACGGTAGCTGCCAATTCCGTCGCCGCTTTATCAGTTCCGGTGTTGGCCACAGATCGGGCCACCACAACCGCGGCGAGTCCTTTGCCCACATCGATCAGAAGCACTGGGTAGCCGAACCGCTTCCCCAACACCCGCACCACGTTCGTCGCACCGACGTTGCCGCTGCCATGTGCGCGGACGTCGACACCTGCGAGTCGCCCAGCGATGTAGCCGGCCGGCAACGATCCAATGAGATACCCGATCACAGCGGCCACGATATATGTGCTCACGATCTCGGGACTGTTGACTAACTCCCGGACGACTGGAGCGTCGACTCAGTGCTTTTATGTCGTAAGCCTTTGCTGTGCAACCAAATCGACAAGATCGCGATGTCTGCTGGAGTGACCCCGCTGATTCGAGCCGCTTGCCCTAATGACGAGGGACGTATGGCCGAAAGTTTTTGCCGTGTTTCCGAACTCAGTCCGCTAATCGCGCCGAAATCTACGCCATCGGGGATCGGCTGAGACTCTCGCGCTGCCAACACCTGGTTGTGCTCCCGCTGCCGAGCCGCGTAGCCTTCGTACTTGAGATCTGTTTCCAACAACTCCCAGATCGCTGCCGGAACTGCGCGCCCGATTTCCTCTGGCAGATCACGGAACGTGAAGCCGGTGCGCTTGAGCAGCTGAGCGATAGGGGTGCCGCACACTTTGCTGTTCGTTGCCACGTGTCGTGCCTGGTCGAGAAGCTCCATTTTGTGCACGAATGCGTTCGCGCGGTGCTGATCGACTAGCCCACGCTCAACTGCCAATGGCATCAGCCGCTGATCGGCGTTATCTTGGCGAAGCTGCAACCGGTCTTCCGATCGACTCGTGAACATGCGATAAGGCTCTTCGGTTCCTTTGGTTACCAAATCATCGATCAGGACCCCGATGTAACTGCTGCTCCTGCGCAAAAGGATGGCTTCGCGACCTTGCACTTTGAGCGCAGCGTTCGCCCCGGCCAGCAACCCTTGCGCGGCGGCCTCTTCGTAACCAGAGGTCCCGTTAACCTGACCACCAAAATATAATCCTCGGATCAGCTTTGTTTCCAAAGTGTGGATTAGCTGCGTCGGTGGAAAGTAATCATACTCCACGGCGTAGCCTGGCCGCATGATTTCCGCTCGCTCGAGGCCAGGGATCGACCGGACAAACTCGAGCTGGATGTCGAGCGGCAGGCTGGTCGAAAGACCATTCACGTAAAATTCCTCAGTATGCCGGCCTTCCGGCTCTAGGAAGATCTGATGGGAAGACCGATCGGAGAACTTGACAACCTTATCTTCGATTGAAGGACAATAGCGCGGTCCCATACCTTGGATGCGCCCAGCATAAAGCGGCGATCGATGCAGATTTTGGCGGATGATCTCGTGGGTTCGTGGCGTGGTCTGGGTAATCCAACAAGGGATCTGTTCCACGTGGAACACGCGGTTCTCCTCTTGGTTCAGAGTAAAGATGTCGTCAGAGCTGCTCGGCCCTCCGCCGAAGAACGCGAATCGCGGAGGCGGCTCATCACCTAGTTGAACCTCGCACACCGAAAAATCAATCGATCGCCGGTTCAGTCGACAAGGCGTTCCTGTTTTGAATCGGCTCACTTGAAAGCCGAGCTCGCGTAGGTTCTCGCTCAGACCAGACGTTGTATCAGCCATCCGGCCGCCCGGTTTGCTAGTTTCGCCAACGTGCAGGAGACCGCGGAGGAATGTACCGGAGGTGATGACTGCAGCACGGGTTCGAATCAACATGCCAACGTCTGTCTCGACTCCTGCCACTCGCCCATTCGTCACGAGAATTCGTGAAACGGTCGCCTGCTTGAGATCCAGGTTCCGAGCCCGTTCAAGCACGGCCTTCATCCGGAATTGGTAGGCCTTTTTGTCGCATTGCGCGCGAGGCGCTCGGACCGACGGGCCTTTCGAGCGGTTGAGCATGCGAAACTGGATGCCCGTCGCATCGGCATTCACGCCCATCGCGCCTCCCATTGCATCGATCTCCCGCACAATGTGGCCTTTGGCGAGGCCGCCGAT
>DASQXY010000252.1:0-6743 GCA_035639455.1 Chthoniobacterales bacterium
ATTCACTCAAGCGCAGCGAACGCGCGCGTTTGTCCGCGAGCCGCTTTTGCACCGGACTAATGGTGATACCGACGACAGAACAGCCGCGGTTTTGCGCAAGCCAAAACGCCGCGCCCCCAAGGCCACAGCCGACGTCGAGGACCTTAGCTCCGAAGGGCACCCCGGCACGCCGGGCGAGTTCCTCGATCAAGCTTACCTGTGCTTCTTGCGGGGACTCGCCGTCTCGCCAGAAACCGTGATGAATATGTTCGCCCCATAACCAGTGGTAAAAGATTGACAACCGATCGTAATGGGAACGAAGCGCGGCGGTCGGAGCACGGTTCATGGCCGGAACATTTTGCTGAGCCACCATTGCGCGCTCCACGATTTTGCCCGCGCGTCGAAACTGCCGTGGGCCCCGTGGTCGCCAGCCACTGCCTCGTACAAATTATTCGGCCGATCTTCATCTTCCGGGCCGTCGTATTGCTGGGAATCGTACCCGGTGCGGGCGAGAAAACGATCGAGCAGACCCGGCACGAATTTGTTCGCCACGATCGCTTTCGCGGATGGCCAACCGACATAAAACTCGCGCCGTGGGTGGTGGGCGGCGAAATAAATCGCGTCCGCCGCGAGTTCCGGTTGAAAAATCGGCGGCACAGGTTGCGCCTTGCGCGGTAAACGGCTCTTCACCCAACCAAACTGTGGCGTGTTGAGCGCCGGCAACTGCACCATCGTGACTTGCACCTTACTTTTATCGTGCAGCAACTCGCAGCGCAGCGATTCGGTGAAGCCTTGAACCGCGTGTTTGGCGGCGCAGTAGGCGGCCTGCAACGGAATCGCGCGATATGCCAGGGCGGAACCAACCTGCACAATTATCCCGCGATTGCGCCGTCGCATGCGTCTGAGCGCCGCGAGTGTGCCGTGAACGATTCCGAGATACGTCACCTCCGTCACGCGGCGAAATTCATCGGCGCTCATCTCGTGAATCGGCGAAAACACCGATGCCATCGCATTGTTTATCCAGATGTCGATTTCGCCGAAAGATTCTTCGACCTGCTCAGCCGCGGCCTCGACCGCGCCGGCGTCGGCAACGTCGGTCATAGCCATGACCGCTCTGCCGCCAAGCTCCTCAATTTCCCGCCGCGCCGCCTCCAGCCCGTCGCGCCCGCGCGCGACCAGCCCTACGCACGCGCCGGCACGGCCAAACTTGCGCGCGGTCGCTCTCCCCACACCCGCGGACGCGCCGGTGATGACGACGACTTCACATGCCGCGCTCATCCGCAAACAATGTCCACTTCGCTGCTGTTGAGCAACCGAACCGGGGTTGTTATCTTCGGGTATGCGCAGAGTTGTTAAGCGCGACAAGCAACCGTTTGAAATCAAGCCGCAGAGTAAATCCGTTTGGATTTGCATGTGCGGCCTTTCGAAAAACCAGCCGTTCTGCGATGGATCACATAAAAAAGTGACCGATGAAGCTGACGGCAAGACTTACGAGTACGATTCCGAAGGCCACCGCCACGAGGTGTGAATGCATTGAGCTGGAGTTGCTGTTAATCGTCTCTCCCTGTGGAAGGACATTTCGACGAAGTTCTCGAAAGCCGCAGCAGATTACGCCGTACGATCTTTGCGCCATACTCGCTGACTTTCAAGACAAGCGCGTAGCGCTGCACTCGTTGGCCTAACATCGACAACTCCGCGGCACGGAATAGTCACTTTTGTCGAACAATTCTTGGCGGCTGCCAGTCAAAACCAGATAGCTATGAATACACCAAAGTTATTCACAATCGCAGTAATTAGCGGCGCGCTGGCGTTCGGGGTGAACGCACAAGCGGCCGGTAAAAAGCACGAAGAGCAAGAGATCAGCAGCTCCGACGTGCCGCAGGCCGTACAGCAGGCAGCCGACAAGCAGGCCAAAGGCAGCAACATTGTTCGATGGGAAAAAGAGGGCGCGGACTATGAAGCTGTCATCGAGAAGGATGGCAAGGAATGGGGCCTGAAATTCGATGCCGACGGCAAATACCTAGGCAAGCACGACGAGAGCAAGGAAAAGGGCAAGACCGAAAAGGGCGAGAAGTACTAATCGGATAAAGCTGATCGAGGTGGATCGAGCTCTCTGAGTTCGATCCACTTTTCTTTACGCGACAATTACTGCTTCTTACCACCGCATCGCTGTGCGAACGTCGTTATTGCCGCTGAGTCCCCGCGAGTGCTACTTTGGTACTCGTTAGCCTGTCGCCGCGAGCTGCTTTTTACATTCGGCGTAGAGCGCATCGTAAAGGATAAATTCGCGCTCGAGAATTTCGTGATCGGTCAGCCCCAGGCTTCCGAAACCGCCGGCAATCCACCGCAAACCTTCGCCGGCTGGATGTGGATTGCGCGGGCGTGAATCAGCCGCGCGTACAATCTCCCCGAGTAAAAGGAGGGCGGGCTCGGCCAGTCGATATTTTTTCAGGATCGAATTGAAGGAAACGTCTTCGCCGTCATGCCCGAGCTCGCAATTGGGCACATCGAATACGATTCCATTATCGATCCTTTCCCATTCAGTATCGCGCGGGAGAAAGACAAATTCCGCTTCCGGGTCGATGAAATTCTTGATCAACCACGGACAAGCGACGCGATCGACTTTGATTTTCTCGCGCGTGATCCACTTCATGATGTGGGCCGGCGTTTCATATCATTATTGCACGCGCAATCGAATAAATGGCGCCACCTAACATTGCGAGAATTGCCACCAGCGCGACATCTCGCTTCAGCACTGTAATTAGCAGGAAAGAGGCAAGGGCGATGGCGGTCGCCGGCCAGTCAACCAGCGCTTCGGGTATTAAATCGAGCGACACAACAGCAATCACACCGACTACGGCCGCGCTCACACCCGCGAGGAATGCCTGAATGAAACGATTATCGCGGACCTGTTCGATGTAGTGCACGCCGCCCAAGACGAACACGAACGACGGCGCGAAGACGAAGAAGGTCGCCGCGACCGCGCCGGCAACGCCGCTCGCGAGATAACCGACAAATGTGGTGAAGAGCATGAATGGTCCTGGTGTCGCCACGCTCAGGGCAACGCCATCGAGCAACTGGCCGTCGGAAACCCAGTGGTATTGCGCGACCGCGCCTTGCTGCACAAATACGAGCGATGCGTATGCACCACCGAAACTTAACAGGCCCGTTTTCAGAAACAGCCACGCGACCTGGAACAATCGCGACGCGGCGAATCCGAGGATAATCGCAGGCCCACCAATGAGCGCCGGAATCACCGGCGCGCTTTTCTTCAGCAGCGGCACACCTTGGTCGAACAGGAGATTCAGGATACCGGCAATGAGCAGGATGAGCAGGAAGTTGATCCCTGCGAAACGCATACCGGCGAACGCACCGACCAGCAACGCCGCGAGAAAGATGCTCCTGATCGCCGCGCGACCCAACTTGATGATTCCGGCCGCGATGATGCCGAGCACAGCAGGCTTGAGCACGTAGAGCGCGTTCATCACCGCCGGCAGTTGCCCGTATTTCACATACAACCAGCTCAGGACAATCATGACCGCCGCACCTGGGACGATGAAAGTGAGGCCAGCAAGGATGCCACCCCACAATCGCCGCTTCAGATAACCAACGTAGATCGCGAGCTGAAGCGCCTCCGGCCCGGGTAGCACATGACAGAACGCCATGATCTTTACGAACCGATCCTTCGTCAGCCACTGTCGTTTCTCGACCATGTGGTTGAACATCATCGTGATCTGCGCCACTGGTCCGCCGACATTCACGAAACCGAGGAAGAGGAAGTAGAGAAACACTTCGCGCCATGTAGGCATCTGGTCGCCTGAGTCGTTCTGTTCCGCTGCCGTTACTTCCTGGTTCATCGCCGTTGCAGGAAGGAGTAGAGCGCGTCGAAGCACTGAAAGCCGCGCCGCAAGATCTCTTCGTCAGTTAATCCTTCCTTTCCCCAGCCCCTGAGGACGCGATCGATACCGATTGCTTCGACGCGCTGAAACCTGGCGTCATCCAAATCGGCGTCGTGAATCATCTCGCCGATTTTCGCGACCGCTTTATCCGAAATCGCGAACCGTTTCGTGAGTGTTTCAAACGTGCAGTTGTTGCCGTGATGCGAGAATTCCGCGTCCAGTATGTCGAAGGGAACTGCGCCTGGAACCGCATCTGCATATGGCGCGAAGACGAACTTCGCTTTGCGATCAATGAACTTCGAGATTAACCAGGCCGAACCAACGCGGTCGATCTCCGGTCGCGGACGGGTCAGCCACGTTTTTCCTTCGTACTGGTTCGCGTCGAGCACCTCTAAGTGTCGTGCCGGTTTACGTCCTTCGGCACGGCGCAATAGCATCGCGACATCATGTCCACGCGCACTGTCGAAAAAATCGACCTCGCGAATCTCACGGAATTGGCGAGTAAGCCGCTCAAGTCCTGCGGCCACTTCGTCGGCCCCCATCTTTTTGCGGCGCGCGATAAAGCTCTGCAGAGATTTACGTAAGGCGGCGTAATCGTTGGCGCGCGCGTCATTGAATATCGCGATCACTTTTTCTCGGGTCAGACCTTCGATTTCCTGAGCGCGGACTAGTGTCGAGTCGCCGCCGTAATCGCGGATTTGCTGCGCCAGCCATTGGAACTGCTCGTATTGCGCCGGCTCGTCCGGCAACAGATATGTCGATGTTTTAATCTGAACCGCACCCATCTTCTTTAATCGGCGCCACACGGCCACCCGCTCTGTGTTTCGATTTGTCGGCAAGCTGAACAGTAAAAGTAGCCAGGAAGTCGATTTCACCACGCCCCTCTGTTCAAATGCAATATCTATAACAAAGATGAAGTGATTTTACATACGATGCATGCCTTGTTCAATGGCGACTGGCGCGGGATCAAACCGCACCGCAAAGCAGTGAAATGGTGCCGGATTCGATCAGTTACTCGTAACCTAAGGCTTCGATCGGATTGAGCCGAGAGGCTTTCCGCGCCGGATGACATACAGATATCAAAATCCGCGTGCCTCACACCCCGCTTCTGAAGTTTTCTTCAGAATGTCGATGTTGGCGCGATCATCCAACGATCTTACCGTCCGGTAAGTGAAAGTCTTGTTGATTGAGGACGACGCCAAGACAGCCCGCGCTGTTGCCAGCGGACTTCGCAGCGAAGGCTTCCAGCCGGTAATCGCGAATACGGGCGAAGAAGGTTTCTTTCTACTTAACCGCGAAAGTTTCGATCTGGTTATTCTCGATTGGATGTTGCCGGGTCGCGACGGCATTGAGGTGTTGCGCACACTTCGTGCGCGCGGCGCGAAAACGCCAGTATTGTTGCTCACCGCGCGCGACGCGGTGAACGACCGTGTCCTCGGATTAAATGCCGGCGCGGATGATTATCTGATCAAACCTTTTGCCTTTGCGGAATTGCTTGCCCGCATTCGCGCTTTGCTGCGACGCGTTGATTCTGCCAATCCGCTGCGGTCGCAAATCGGCGATCTCACATTGGATGTGCAAACGCGTCGGGTAGTGCGCGGATCCAGGGAAATTGCGCTCACGCCGCGCGAATTCGACCTGCTCGCATTTCTCGCGCTGCATCATGATGAAACCGTGACTCGGCAAATGATTGCGCGTGAGGTTTGGCGCGAGCCGAATCGCGCGACACCGCTTGATAACGTGATCGACGTTCATCTCGCGCACTTGCGCCGGAAACTCGACGAAGGGGAGGACGTTAAACTGATAGAGACCGTACGCGGCGTCGGTTTTGTTTTGCGCGCAGAGGCGACGGTGCCGTGAAAAATTGGTGGCAACGGCGTTCCGTTCGATTTCGACTCGCTTTGTGGTACGCGGCGGCGACGGCGGTCGTTTTATTCGCGTTCGCCTGGTTCGTTTATGAAGTGATCGAGCACCGATTAGGCGAGGAGATGGAAGAACAAATCCAAACCCGCCACGCTCTCGACGAAATCATCAAGGTCTCGACGCTCGGATTTCCTCTGGCTATCGCCCTTGCAGCGATTGGGGGTTACCTAATCGCGACGCGTTCATTACGGCCGCTGGACGCAATGGCGCGGCAGGCGCGACGGATTAGTTCGGAATCCCTCTCGAAACGTTTGCCGAATCCGAATCCGCACGACGAGCTTGGGCGTCTCGCGACCGTGTTTAATGAGACACTGGCGCGGCTTGAAGCTTCGTTTGCCGAGTTGCAGCGCTTCACCGCGGATGCGTCGCATGAATTGCGCTCGCCGCTGACAGCATTGCGCGCTGTCGGTGAAGTGGCATTGCGCGATGGCAATGACCCGGTCGCGCTGCGCGAAACAATCGGCAGCATGCTCGAAGAGGCGCAGCGCCTGACCGATCTGGTTGATGCGCTGCTCACGCTTGCGCGCATGGACGCGACGCAGGCGGATGCAGCGCGCGAGGAAGTGAACATTGCGAGTTTGCTCGAGGAAGTCCGCGATCAATTCGAAATCCTGGCGAACGAAAAACATCAAACCATTATCGTCACCTGCCCCGGCGGTCTGACCAAGCAAGCCGACCGGACACTGTTGCGTTTGGCTCTGGTGAATCTCGTCCACAACGCGATCCGGCATGGCCCGGCCGATTCGCAGATTGCAATCACCGGCATGCGCAGTGCGCACAAGATCGACATCTCAGTGAAGGACAACGGTCCCGGCATACCGCGCGAATATCATGACAAAATTTTCGAGCGATTTTTTCGTGTCGATAGAGCGCGCTCTCGCGCGCACGGCGGTGCTGGCCTCGGCCTAGCCATCGTCAAACAAGCAGTTGAGCGCAATGGTG
>DASQXY010000253.1:0-13177 GCA_035639455.1 Chthoniobacterales bacterium
GAAATCCGCGGCTCAATCTTTAACTGTTTCGCGAGCGGAGCGGCTGTCTCGCATGCCCTCTCCAATGGACTGCAATAGATCGCGTCGATCGGTAAAATCGACAAACGCTCGCCAAGTTGCTCCGCTTGTTCAATGCCGAGCGCGTTCAAATGCACACCCGCCAATCGTCCCGGGATCTTTTGGCCGAGAAAATCATGCGCCGTGTGGCGAATAAACAGGAAGTTCGTCATCGAGTTAGCGATTTTGTGTCTATGGTCATGTCAGGTGCTCCCGAGCCTCAGCTGTTCCTCCACAATGAGAGATTCCTCGATTTCGCTCGGAAAGACAGAGTCTCAGTTTGCGAGCGCGGCTGGGCGCGCGACGTCGCGCACTGCATAGCGTGCAGTCATGCGTGCGCAAAACTCTGCAAACTCCTCTGGCACGAGGGGCGGACTGGTGTAATGCGGTGCGATCCCGCGATGCTCGGGTGTAAAGCAGAACGTCAATGTTGTCTCGAATTCCTCGAGCGCCTGCATTTGTCGATCAAACCAGGCCTCAGCGTTGGATCGATAGCTGTCCGCCCAACTCAAGCCAGTGCGCAAATATTTCACACCCAGTTTGCGCATCCAGATCACGGCGTCATCCAGACGGTGATCCTCAAAATGGAACCATTGGCAAATCCCGATGTCGGGCGTGTATTCTGGGAACAGCTCGAGTGCACGTTTGGCTGAGCCGTCCTCGCGCAATATCCCCATGTAAAAGTGCCGGTAATACGCTGAGCCTTCCGCCTCGCGATGGCGCGTGGTCGCGGTCCAAGCACGTGGCAAATCGTAAAGCGAATACCAGTGGATCCGTGGCACGCGGCCAATGAGCAACTCGGCCGTGCGACGCAATCCGAACTCCTGTACTTCTTCTGCGCCGAAACTGGAGACCCCCACTTCCGAAATCCAGATCGGCAAATTGGTGAGTGCTTCAATCTCCGCGACCCGCTGTGGCCATTCGTTTATCTGCCAGTGATTCCAGTCGAGAGGAAACCCATGCAGCGCGACAACATCGACATGCTCAAGCACACCGAAATCCCTCATCCGCGCGACAAATTTCGCGTCGATCGGCGAGAGGCCGCCGAGCGCGATCAGCATGTTTGGATTGATCGCGCGCACTGCGTCCGCTGCGCAACTCGCCATCTCAGCAAAACGTTGCCAGTCTGGGTCGAGCTCGAAGTCCCAATGCGATTTGTTGTTCGGCTCGTTCCAGAGCATTACCGCTTCAATCATAAAGAGCGCGCAGTAGGCCGCTTAGTTGGGAGTCGCCGTCGTAAACCCTCACCTTCGCGCTGAGGCGTCCTCCTCTCCCTCAGGAAGAGCATTGAGGTGAGGGCGACCGGAGGCCAGCGCTGCATCACGTGATGGTCAATCATAATCATCGCGACGAATGGGCGCGTAGATCGCGCGAGGCCCCCTCGGCAGCCGTTTGTAGCGGCAGACGAAGACTTCAGTCTCCGGGTGTTCGACTATTTCAAAGCCCGCACTGCGCAACATCGCCTCGACGCAAGCGCGGTTTGGGATCCACCAGTTCGTCGGATCGCCTGAATAACGTTTCTCGACGAAATATATTTTCGGGAAACCGGGCCGCTCGAAAATTTCCGTTTCCCAAAAGTCATAATCGTCCTCCAGCCGCTCGATGGCTTCGCTGCCGCGCTGCATCGACTGGAAGACAAACAGGTCGCGCGCGACATGCTCGTGAATGAGATCGAGCGCGAGCAACGGATGGCGCAGGTGGTAAAGCACGCCAAGGAAAAGGATGATGTCGAACTTGTCGCCGAGCTGATGGACGTCGTAGACGGAGAGCTTCTGAAACTCGATCTCGAGTCCCAGCGTCTCACTGGCGAACTTCGCCTGCGCCAAATAACGCTCGTCGAAATCCATGCCGACCACGCGGGCCGCACCGCGCCGTTTCATTTCGATGCTGTAGAAGCCGGCGTTGCAGCCGATGTCGAGCACGGTCTTGTCCCGCAGGTCGTTAGGCAAGACCTGGGCGAACCGCTGCCATTTCTGTCGCGGGTAATCACCCAGGAAATGGTCGGGCGCGGTTTGCACGCCGCGGATATCGATATTGTGAAACCACTGGCCAAGTTCTCGAATCCGCTGTGAAATTTTCTCACGGGAAAGATCTTGGCCGGCCGCGATTGTCGTGCTCATGCGAGCGCTCCCTCCATTTTTCGCGCCGGCTCCTCGCGTTCCCGACTGAGCAGTTTGATCGCTTCGCGGTAGCCATTGAGCGTACCAACATCGACGTACGATTTGCCAGCGCGTATACCGACAGCCGCACCACCGCGCGCCAGCCACGCATTGATCAGCGTGCCGAAATATTCGTCCCGCTGCTCGCGCTCCCGCCAGAGCGCGGACAATTCATGCAACACAGCCCCGGGCATCTTGAATGCCCCCCAAACCCAGTGGGTGCGCGCGTCCTGTTGTTTTACCTGAATCTCGACCACATGGTCGCGCTGGTCGGTTATAACGGCATCAAAGAATTGAGGCTGCTCAACCGGAAAAAGCAAAAACGAGAGCTGATCGTGCGGCAGCACGCAGAGCGCATCCTGCGGGAACCAGATCGTGTCCGGTAAGCCGACGCAGACCGGCTCGTCCGGTCCGATGAGCGGCGCAGCCTGGAAAATTGCGTCGCACAGACCGGATGGATGCGGCTGCACGACGAAGGTAACAGTGACGGAATCAAGATTGCCAACACCATAGTATTCAAGAATGTCGGATTTACCCGGCGCGATCACAAAACAAAGCTTCGTCGCGCCGCTGACGAGCATCCGCTCGACTAGATACTCACTAATTGCGCGCGGGCGTTCGATCGAACCGTCAAGCCGGCCGCCGACCGGCAATAGTTCTTTGGAGAAGGCGAGCGGCTGGATCCGGCTGCCCGCGCCCGCTGCTGGAATTATTCCCCACATATTCGTCGATCTCGTATTCCTTAGGCGACGGCGAACTTGCGAGCTCCGACGCCGGCGATGATGTCCTCGAAGTCGCGGGCACGCTGTTTCGCCGTGTGCTCAGTTAACACCCGTTTACGCGCAGCGCTGGCCATTCGCTCCAGCTCCGCGTCGGACAAAGCGAGCGCGTCCACCGTTTCTTGCGCGTGTGACGCGACGACAATTTCCGAGCTCGGTGTGAAGAACTCATCCAGGCCTTCCCACCAATCGCCGATGATCGGTACGCCACAGGCAGCTGCTTCGAAGAGTCGTCCCGACGGACACCAGCCCATCTCGCGCATCGCCGCGCGCGTCACGTTGAGGGTTAATCGTGAGGAGCAAAAGAATGCCGGATGTTCGCGCGGTGGCAGGTGCTGAACAAAAAAAATGTTCGGCGTCCATGGAAAGTCCGGCGGATATTGCGCACCGGCAATGACAAAGCGCTCATTAGGCAAATCTTTTGCCGGTTGGATGAACAAGTCGGCGAGCGTTTCTTGTCGATCCGGCGAGTAGGTGCCGAGATAGGAAAGCGCTCCGCGATATGCCCTAACCCGCGCGGTTGGCCGATGGACATCCGGGTCGACACTGCCGTAGAGCGGAGCCGCCGCCCGCGCTCCGAGCTCGTGCCGCAGAGCGTCAAGCGCGCGGCCACCGGTGAAACTAAGAACTATGTCGAACTCGGACAAACCATCAGGGTGGATGTATGGGACCGCCTGCCCGCCTCGCATACGCGCCAAAGTCACCGGTGCATCGAGGTCGTAAAATAAGCGCAGCGCCGAAGAGGACCAGACCAGCTCGGACGCAGCAACTGCGTCACGACAGTACGAAGTGACAATTGCCACATCCGCGGCGATCAATTCACTCCGGGCCAGCGGCAAAATATTCGCCCACTCATCATATATATGGAGCGCGCCGCCCGGCAGTTCGGTTAGGTCGCGGTGGGCCGCGTAATATGGCACGTCCCGCTCGAAAAACGCCACGTCGTGCCCACGAGCGATCAGCTCGCGCAAAAGGCCGCGCCAGGTGGTGGCGTGGCCGTTGCCCCAAGACGAACTGATGGTAAGACCAAAGATTACGATCTTCATTTGCTGTTGCGCAGAGTGTCGACCTTGCTCCGGCCACAGGGACGATCGCTCTGCCCATTTCCGTCGCGGTTCAGCGGCGCGGCGAAATCAAACTCCTCGAGGCCATCGATGAACGCCTCAGTCTTTTGCCGCGCCACCTCGTCGGTAAATTGTTCCGGCGGCGTCTTCATGAAATAGCTGGACGGTCCGACGAGCGCACCGCGAATTCCACGATCGAGCGCGAGCTTGGCGCAACGGACTGCGTCGATCACGACGCCCGCTGAGTTCGGCGAATCCCACACTTCGAGCTTCATCTCGCAGTTGAGCGGGACATTACCGAAGGTCGTGCCCTCCATGCGGATGTAGCACCATTTGCGGTCCGCCAGCCACGGCACGTAATCGCTTGGGCCGACATGAATGTTGCCCGACGGCAACGTGTGACCGAGCTGCGAACTAATGGCTTGCGTCTTGGAGATCTTCTTCGATTCAAGGCGCTCTCGCTCAAGCATGTTCATGAAATCGGTGTTGCCGCCGAAATTGAGCTGATACGTGCGATCCAGTCGGACGCCTCGGTCTCGGAACAAATTCGTGAGCACGCGATGCGCGATCGTCGCCCCCACCTGCGACTTGATATCATCGCCGATCATAGGCAGGCCGCGCTGTTCAAATCGCCGCTGCCAATATTTTTGCGAGGCGATAAACACCGGGATGCAATTGACAAAGGCGCAGCCGGCATCGAGCACCTGCTCGACGTACCACTTGGTCGCCATCTCCGAGCCGACCGGCAAGTAATTAACGACGACGTCGGTGCGCGTCCTTTTCAGAATGCCGACGATGTCGTCGGTAGGGCCAGGCGCTTTCTTGACCACCTGTTTGAGGTATTTCCCGAGCCCATCATGGGTCATCCCGCGATGCACCTTTACGCCAAGTGTCGATACCTCGGCGAAGCGGGCTGTGTTGTTGGGCGCGGCGAAAATTGCCTCGCTCAAATCGCGACCAACCTTTGTCGCGTTGATGTCGAAGGCAGCGGTGAATTCGATATCGCGCACATGGTATCCGCCAACAGCGACATGCATCAGACCAGGGACGAAATCGTCTTCGCTGGCCTCGCGATAGAATTGCACGCCCTGCACCAGCGAGGACGCGCAATTCCCTACGCCAATGATGCCGACGCGAACTTTTCCGTTTCCGTTTTGCTTCATGAAGTGACCTCCTCTCGCTCGAGCGCAGCTGTAGCAAGCGCTTTGCGTTCAACTCCCGGCGCGCCCGCTTCTGCGATGATCCTCTCCAGTTCCGCAGCACGATGTTCTGCCGTATGCTCGGCCAGCACGCGCTCGCGGGCGCGGTTTGCGATTGCCCGTGCCATGTTTTCGGGGAGATCCTGTAGGATGCACAGAACGTCGGCGGCTGTGTTCACGACAAGAATCTCGCTGTCGGGCTCAAAAATCGTTTCCAGACCCGGCCATGCGTCGGTCAGAATCGGTGTGCCGCACGCCGCCGCTTCGAACAAGCGCACACTGGGCGAGAAGCCAGCGCGCACCATGGCGGCCCGGGTGATGTTTAACGTGAAACGCTGCGAGTTATAAAACGCGCGATGGTCCTTCGGATTGAGATGAACTACGCGTTTGACGTTGGCTGGCCATTTGATGGCGCGCGGATATTGCGGTCCCGCTACGACAAAACGCCCGACCGGCCACATCGTCGCCGGAGCGAGCAGTAGCGAGTTGAGCGTCGGTTGTCGATCTTGGCTGAACGTGCCGAGATATCCGAGCGCCCATTTTTTCGCGCGCTTTTCCGGGAAATATAGCGTCGAGTCGACCGAGCAATAAAGCGCCCGTGCCATAGGTGATCCGTACTCGGCTTCGAGCAGGTTAAGCGTCGGTCCACCAGTAAATGAGAGATAGGCATCGTATCGCGAGATCAATCCAGCGGAGAGATAGTCGCAATTGGCACGCGCAACCTTCGCGAGCGTAATCGGCGTATCAATGTCGTAAAAAGCCGTCACACCACTCGCGTTCTGCGTCACCCATTCGCCGATCGCGATACCATCCGGCACAAACGAGCCGACAATTACACAATCCGCGTCTGCGATCTCCGCGGCGAACTGGCTCTTTAACTGCGGAATTGTGTGATAAACTTCCGTGCGGCCGAATGGCGGATTCGGCAGATCGCGGTTGGCCGCGTACCACGGCTGATTGCGCTCGAGAAACAGCAGGTCATGGCCGCGCCTAACCAGCTCCCGCACCAACCCGCGATATGTCGTCGCGTGACCATTTCCCCACGATGAAGTGATCGACAAGCCGAGGATGACGATCTTCATCAGACGAATGCTCCTTCTAAAATCTCATCGAATTGGGCGGCCCGATGCGCGTAAGTGTGCTCGGCTAACGCGCGGTGATAGGCAGCCGCGCCAATCTGCCGCGCGCGCTCCGGTGTAAGATCAACAACGTGCGCAGCGACTTCATTGCCATTATTCGCGACAAGAATTTGTTCGTTCGGCGCAAAAAACGTTTCAACGCCTTGCCATGCATCGGTGACGAGACACGCGCCCGCACCGGCGGCTTCGAACACGCGTGTGGCGGGCGAATATCCATAACGCGCCATGCTCGCGCGCGAAATGTTCAGCACCATGCGCGGCGTGCAGTTAAAGGCATTATGCTCTGCGGTATAAACGTGCCCGAGGTTTTTGACGTTTGCCGGCAGCGGTCGCGAATCCCAGCCGATACCCCCGAGAAGAAATTGTCGAGCTTGCAGTTGTTCCGCCGCGCGTAGGAAAAATTCCTCCACTCGCGCTTCACGGTCCGGCAGACGGTGGCCGAGAAAACCAAGGTCAGCCTGGAAACGCGTGTCCGGCCGAACGGGATGATGCGTCTCTGGATCAAGCCCGTTGTAAATCGGCACGCACAACTGCGCGCCAAGTGATTCATAGCCGTGCACAACCGGCGGCCCGCCGCCGTAGGTGAAGATAAAATCGTACCGCGGAATGCATTCCCGGAACGGATCCTCCGAATTGTTCGCGACGCGCTCGAGCGTAGCCGGCGCGTCAACATCGCAGAAAACGACGTAGTTATTCGGGCGCTTGTATTCGAGCACCGCGCTTTCGAGCAATTCGTCGAATACACCAATCCCGCTTGCTTTAACGATCATGTCGGCCGCACCGGCCCGCTCGAGAGCACGCAGCGCAGCTTCTTCTGAATTTTCGTAAACCACGACGCGCGCCCAACTTGGCGGCTCCAGGTCGCGGTGCTGTTGCCGCTCATACGCGTCCGGCTCGTACACTGTGATCCGATGACCGCGATTGTGCAGCGCTTTGATCAGCCCGCGGTAGTAGGTGGCCGCGCCGTTCCAGTAGGCGGAGAGCAGGCTGGATGGGAAGAAAGCGATATTCATCCGCGCGCCTCCTCGATGATCGACATTAACTCGTCCACGCGATGTGCACAGGTGTGGCGGGCGCGAATGGTTGCGAACCCATGTTCAATCAGGTCGCGCGCCATTTTTTTGTCGGCCAACAAAGCGCGCAGATGCTTTTTCATCTCCGTGCCGTTTCGTGCGACGAGGTAATCGCATCCGGGCTCAAACAGCTGCTCGATATCGGGCCACGGCGAACAGACGAGTGGAATACCGCAGGCGAGTGCTTCAAACGGGCGAATTGTCGGAATCCCGGGGAGCAGCTCAACGTATGGCCGCCGCGGAATATGAACCGTGATTTTGAACCGCGCGAAAACCTCCGGCACACGGTAGTTCGGCAGCCAACCGCCGTAGCAGATGCCGGCATCCCGAAGCAACTCGAGTGCGTCCTGTGGATAACGAACGCCGAATACCTTTGCGCGGAGGCCGAGCGCCTTGACCGGTTCAATGAAGAATTCGCAAAGCTCGGCTGTGCGCTCCTCATCACCCCAGTTGCCAATCCAAACGAGGTCGCCATCGAATTCATCTCGTTGGCGGGGAAAGAAAACGTTTGTGTCGGCTGCTTCGTGCCACGTCCAAGCCGGTCTGGCGACGGCTCGCGTCCGGTAAAGGTCGGTTAACACTTCCCCATACGCGAGCACACCGTTATAATACGAAAGCTCGTACGCCCGATTCTGTGCCGCCGCCGTGGCAGCGCGGTGATGAGTATCGTGAAAGAAGAGAACATAGTCACGGTTGGTGGCGTGATGCTCACCAATTCGCCTAACTAGCTCAGGATCGTTCCACTCGTGAACCACAACCACGTCCGCATTGGCGAGCGCGGAGCCGAGATCGAGACTTTCCATCTTGTACGCACTCGATCTCAGGAGTGGGAAGCGTGCGTGAAACTCGCGAACCGCTTCATGTCCATACTCCGCGATCATATTCGCCGCGCTCCAACCGCCAGCCGGTTCGTAAATCGCAACATCATGGCCCCGCTTGATCAGTTCCGTTGCGATCCCGCGAAGAAAATGCGCGTTGCCGTGGTTCCAATCGGAGACCAGCGAGTGGTAGAACAGAACAAACTTCACACCGCGACCTCCGCTTCCGCGTGCGTTACGCATTCGCGATACGCTTCCAGATACGCGCGCGCCATCTTTTCCGGAGAAAACTGCAAGGCCCGCGCTCGGGCGCGCAGGCCCAAGTCTTCGCGCGTGCTGGGGCGCTCGACCAAGTAATTCAAAGTATCTACCAGCGCATCGTCATCAGCCAACGACACAAACAGCGCCGCGCCGCTCCAAATCTCGCGCAGACTCGGAATGTCACCGAGCACAAGTGCGCAGCTACAAAGTCCGGCTTCAAGCGGCGCGAGGCCGAACGGCTCGTAAAGCGCTGGCCAAGCGAAAATCGCGGCATGCGCGAGCTGGCGCGCAACATCCTCGCGGGAGAGTTTGCCTAACGAGTTCGCGTTCTCAAATTCGCGAGGGCGTCCGTTGGCGTGAATCGGATCGCCGGCGATCTGCACCGGCCAGCGCACCAGTGCCGCAGCGCGATCGAGCGCAGTCAGATTCTTCGCTTCATCCCAGACACGGCCGGCCGCAAAGATGAATGGCCGTTTCACTGCCGGACTGAACGGGTGATGGCTTACCGCGTTTGAGATCACACGTGAGTTGAAGTTGACGCCGTATTCTTCGGCCAACGCGGCAAGCATCGCCCTACTCGGAGCGACAACGAGGTGAGCCGCGGCCAGCCCGGCACGCACGCGACGCGCGTACTCGTCGTAGCGGGCGGGCGCGCGCTCGCGTTTGACCGCCCGCCACCATGAGAGCACGCAGGAATGCGCCACGACCAAAATCGGACGATCCCACGGCAACACTGCATGGCTGTAGCCGTTCAGATGAATAATGTCCGGCTCAAAGGCCGCCGCGAGATTGAGCAACCATTCGCCCGCACGATCGACGTCGGCCCACGGATCGTCCATCCATTCCAGGCGGAGCCTGCTTTCGAACAGAAGGATGTTGCTGCACCTCTCTGTCTCTTGACGCTGGCTGGCGGTTAACGGCGCACCCATGGTCGCAAGGCCGATTTCGATCCCGTGCGGTTGCAGCGCCTCCGCGAGTTCCAGCGTGTAGGTCCAGACGCCGCCGAGCGGGTCGGCAGTCATTAGAATCTTTGCCGGCCGATCGTTAGGCGTTCGCATTTTCGTAAATCGCATCGAGCGCGCGATGGACTTCGATCAGGCGCTCGATTTCAGGATCGTACGACGCGTCCGCTCTCAACGCTTCGACCCAGCGAACAGCGGCACGGCCAAACCAGTCATCCGGCGGTTCGGCCAGCGTCTCATGTGCGGTCCGTGTGAAACGCTCCGCGGAGAAATCGTAAAATGAACCATTGACGTTGCGCATCGCCGCGCCCCCTTTTGTGCCGTAAAACGCGGCCTCAATAATGGCGTCGCGACCGGCATGCAGATGCCAGGAGCATGTGAGATTCATGGTGGCGCCGCCTGCCAGATCCAAGCGCGCGGTCGCGTAATCTTCGCAAAACGCCGCGCGATCAATAATGCGTTTACCCTTGCAAAAGAGCCGGCTCGTCACGGCGACGACCGGCTGCTCCAGGATCCACAGCGCGGCGTCAACGAGATGAATGGCAAGGTCGACAACACAACCGCCCCCCGCCTGACACGGGTCGTAAAACCACGATTTCTGCGGGCCATAAGCATTATGGAAGATAAGATGGATACCGAAAATTTCGCCAAGCTCGCCGGCTCGCACGAGCGCACGAATCTTCTCTAGCGCTTCGGTGTGACGATAGGAAAGATCGACACCAAGCAAACGATTCGCAGAACGTGCAGCGCCGATGATGGCGCGTACTTCGCTTCCGTTTCGGGCGAGCGGCTTCTGGCAAAAGACAGCGAGGCCGTGCTTGAGCGCGGCAATTGCTTGTGGAGCGTGCTGCGCGCTCGGCGTCGCAATCACCACGCCATCAAGCTCGGCATCCACCAGATCATCAATCTTGTTCAAGCGCACCGCACCGGGCGCATGCTGGGCGGCCTTCGCGAGCATCTCTTCGCACGGATCTATGACCACACTAATTTGGGCAATGTTTGCCCGCGCGATCGACGCGAGGCGGTTTCCGCCGATCCAGCCGAGACCGACAAAGCCTAAGCGCGGTTTTCGAGTGAGCTTGGTTAACCGAGATTCGCGGCCAGTGACCGCGGCTATATTGTTGGTTCCGGCGACCCTCATAATGTAATCAGCGCTTTCATGAAGTGGTCCGGTCGCTCAGCGGTCATGTCCAAGGCAGCGCCGAGTTGCTCGAGCGGAAAGGAATGCGTGTAAAGTGGAGCGGGATTGAGGAGACCGGTCTCAACTGCGCGCACCGCCTCTCGCATGCCCTGGATGTAAATGTACGGATCGCGCTCGTGGGCATTGATCACGTCCAAACCCCGCCAATTCCAAAGCTGCATGTTGATTTGGCGCGCGCCGTCCTGGTGATAACCGGCGATCACCAACCGCCCGCGGTCACGCGTTAATTCGGCAGCCAAATCCAGCGGCGCCTGTTTGCCCGTACACTCGATTACCACGTCGCAGAATGCGCCGTTCGTTAGGCTGCCAACTTCACTGATGGCTCGCGGATTGTCGTCGTACAGAATGGTATGCGCCGCGCCCATTTGCTTCGCGAGATCGAGTGCAAATTGGCGCCGTGTGACAGCAATCACACGTGCGCCCAGTGTGGCGGCGAGTTGGGTGAGCAACGCGCCCAGAAAACCAACCCCGACAATCGCGACTGTGTGGTCTTTGTCGATCTTGCTGCGTCGAAAAATGTTGAAAGCACAGGCCAGCGGTTCACCGGGAAACGGCTTGTTATCGAGCGCGGCCGGGAGCTTCACTGCGCACGATGAATCACAGACGTCGTATTCAGCGTAACCGTGCGCGGAGAGCAGTGCGACCCGATCGCGGTTGTCAAACTCCAAAACATCGTGACCGATTTGTTCAACTCTTCCCCACGCCTCGTGACCGGGCGCTCCGGGTTCGAGTGGGTAGCGGAACCACGGTTGGCCCCGCCAGACCGGAATGTTCGATGCGCAAACGCCGCAGCCTTGCAGCCTGACGAGAATTTGGCAGGCGCCGGGTTCGGGGACGCGAATATTCGCGATGGTGATATTGCGCGGCGCGGCAATAACCGCTGCGGACATCGTGGGGTGAATTTTCGAGTTCCGGTCTCGTTGGGCTCGCAACTCGGACAGTTGAACGATGTTCCCGGGCGCGTCGTTCATCCGACCGCCACCCTCTCTTTCGGAACGCGCGCGTCGCGCAGCCAATCATAAAGACGGCGCACACCCTCAAGCATCGGCACGCGCGGCGACCAACCAGTCGCAGTGTGGAATTTGGAAAAGTTTGTGACGTAATAGCGCTGATCGCCCGGGCGCCAGTTTGCAAATTTGATCTGCGGTTTGCTTTCATTCAGCTGGCTGATGAGTGCGAGTAATTCCAGCAAGCTGGTCGTGTTATCCACGCCACCGCCGAGGTTGAACACCTGACCCGAGAGGGTACGAATGTACTTCCTGGCCAGAAGCAACGCCTTGATCAAGTCATCGATGAACAAAACGTCGCGAACCTGTTTACCGTCGCCGTAGACAGTGATGGATTGTTGTTCGAGCGCGTTGATGAGGAAATGCGCAACCCAGCCCTGGTCTTCGGTGCCGAACTGATGGGGACCATAGATGCAGCTCATCCGGAAAACGACCGCCGGCAGCCCGAAGATGCGGGCATAGTCGAGGATGTATTGGTCGGCTGCGCCTTTCGAGCAGCCATAGGGGCTGTAAAAATCGAGCCGTTGGTCCTCGCTGATGCCCGACGCCTGGATCGTTTCATCCACCGGTTCGTAGCGATCGCCATTCAGGCGAAGGTCGAGATCATCCAAGCTGCCATAGACTTTGTTAGTCGAGGTGAAGATCAGTGGTGGTGGATTGCGCAGTTCACGCAGCGCCTCGAGTAAGTTAAGCGTGCTGCGGGCGTTGACGTCGAAATCGTACATCGGGGCCGTGAGGCTGCTCGTGACCGCGACTTGCGCGGCGCAATGAAACACCGCCGCGGCTTGACGCACTGAATCGGCGAGACTGTGCGGGTCGCGCGTATCGGCCACTTCGATCTGCACCATCTCGCCGTACAAATCCCGTAGCCATTCGGCATTCCGTTCGACACCAGGTCGGGAAAGATTGTCATAGACAAGGACAGGCTGACGTTTCGTGCAAAGAGCGTGCGCTAAATTGCAGCCGATGAATCCGCACCCGCCGGTGATCAGGACCGGACGCTTACGCGTGCGCGTGCCGATGGCTGTTTTTCCAACCCAGGCAGAATTTTCGACTGCTTCGACGCCGCCGTGCGCGAGCAAACGAAAAAGTAATTTCTCGGATCCGTCGCCACGACGCAGGCCGAAATGGTGTTCCCGCTCGTCACTATAGAATCTGTTCTCGTCGGGAAATTGCGTCGCGTCCAGGTCGTGCGCGCCGTACCAGTAAACGCGTTCCGCCGGCGCACGCATGACATCGATAAACGCGGAGATCTGGCCGCGCTCGTCATGCCGCCAGGTGGAGTAACCGGTCTCGGTGATCCAGATTTCAGCTTTGGAGCGGTGCTGCAGAAGAACTCTGCGCACGCGCGCGATCTTCGCGTTCCAGCCATCCCACCAGAATTCAAAGGTGCCGGGGTAACCGTGAATCCCGACCGCATCGATGTACTGCATTACACCGCGTTCGCACATCAGGCGT